>JAZKZL010000294.1:0-3297 GCA_045612645.1 Oscillospiraceae bacterium | reverse complement strand
CTACATCCACAATATAGTCAGCCGCACGCATTGTATCCTCGTCATGCTCCACAACGATGAGCGTGTTTCCGAGATCACGCAGATGCTTCAGCGTGCCGATCAGCTTGTCGTTGTCACGTTGATGCAGACCGATGCTCGGCTCGTCAAGGATATACAGCACACCCATCAGCGAGCTGCCTATTTGCGTTGCAAGTCTGATTCGCTGACTCTCGCCGCCCGAAAGCGTTCCTGCGGAACGGGAAAGCGTGAGATATTCCAGTCCCACACTGCGCAAAAATCCGAGGCGCTCCCTGATCTCTTTAAGCAGCTGCTCTGCAATCATCTTATCTCTGCCCGAAAGCTCCAGCGAGTTCACGAACTCCAGTGCGTCCACTACGGACATGCAGCAGAATTCATGGATGTTCTTGCCGCCCACGGTCACGGAAAGCGCCGCTTTGTTCAGTCGCATTCCACGGCATTCGGGACACTCCACCTCGCTCATGAGTTCTTCAAGAGTATCACGGGAATAGTTGCTGTTGGTCTCATGATAACGGCGTTCAAGGTTGTTGATAACACCCTCGAAATCGGTGTAGAACTGACCGCCGCCCTGCGTTTTCGGGCGCTTGATGAGTATCTTCTCACCCCTTGTACCATAAAGTATCTCATCCATAGCCTTTTCAGGGATCTCATCCACAGGCTGATCCACGGAAAATCCGTGCTTTTCCGCAAGAGCGTCCATATACATCGCCGCAATGCTGCCCTCGGTGTAGTTCCAGCCGAAAGCCTTTATAGCGCCACCCTTGATAGAAAGACCGAGATTCGGCACGATGAGATCGGGATCCACACGCAGCGAGCTGCCTATACCCGTACACTTAGGACAGGCACCGTAGGGATTATTGAACGAGAACATCCTCGGCACAAGTTCCTCTATGCTCACGCCATGCTCGGGGCAGGCGTAGCTCTGGGAGAAGTGCAGCTCTTCACCGCCGATGATATCGATATATACAAGTCCGCCCGTGAGCGAGCCTGCGGTCTCGATGCTGTCTGTCAGACGGGAGCGTATGCCGTCCTTCATGGCAAGACGGTCTACGATTATCTCTATGGAATGCTTCTTGTTCTTTTCAAGGCTTATCTTCTCAGAGAGATCGTACAAGATGCCATCTACACGAACTCTTGCAAAGCCCGACTTTCTCGCCGCCTCGAACTCCTTCTGATGTTCGCCCTTGCGCTGACGCACCACAGGCGCAAGCACCTGAAACTTCGTGCGCTCGGGCAGCTCCATCACCTTGTCAACTATCTCGTCAATGGTCTGCTGACGTATCTCACGTCCACACTCAGAGCAGTGAGGGACACCTATTCTTGCATACATCAGACGCAGGTAGTCGTATATCTCGGTGACCGTTCCCACGGTGGAACGGGGGTTTTTGGATGTCGTTTTCTGATCGATGGAGATAGCAGGCGAAAGACCCTCGATACTGTCCACATCGGGCTTCTCCATCTGACCGAGGAACATTCGTGCATAGGAAGAAAGGCTCTCCATATATCTGCGCTGACCATCCGCAAAGATGGTATCGAACGCAAGGGAGGATTTTTCCCGAGCCTGAAAGTCCCGTCATAACTATCAGCTTATCACGGGGTATCGTGAGGTCTATATTCTTTAAATTATGCTCACGGGCGCCCTTGATGACTATTTTATCGTTTGCCACTTTCTTTTGTCCTTTCGTTATTATAATGAGGAACGAGGAATTATGGTGTTCCCCTGCTCACATATTTCAATTATTCAACACATAATAATCAGCGTATTCCGTACCGTCGTGACCGATTATTTTTTCCGAGTACGGCTCAAAGCCGAATTTATCCAGTGCAGCTATCCTCTCAGCCGCCTGCGGAATAGCCTTTGTTACCACCCTGTCAAAATTATCAAGCAGCTCGTGACATATACACAAAAGCTCATATATTATCTTTCTTTTCTCGTAATCGCTGCGCAGGTCAAGGCGCAGTATTCCGCGCTGCTTTTCGCCGCAAAGTTCCACAGTGCCTATTGCCTCGCCGATGTTCTTGTCCACTATCGTCCAGCGCACGAAATACCTGTTCTCATACGAAAACAGCCAAAATTCGATAGCCTGCTTCATGCGTTCCATGGTTGTATAGTAAAAATCGTCACCGTTGCAGTTATCCGAATTGAACAGCGGCACCGCCTTTTCATCGGAGTAGACCTTAAGCAGGTCGGCGCAGTCCTCAGCCGTTGTACAGCGCAGCAGATATCGTTTGTTTTCAAACTCGGGGCAGTATTTGTATATGTCTGTCATAACATCTCCTTATTATGTTTACCCAATACCTCTCCGAAAAACCTCGCAAAGCCGTTGTTCTCCTCATGCTGAGGTCTTTCGGAGTCATAGCAGTATTCGCCGTTTTCGATGTATTTTGAAAGACTGTCCAACGGATATCCCTGCACACGCTTCGGATGCGGAACTGCGGTTATCAGAAACGGATTCCAGCTTATATCGTCCGAAAACTCGGTGTAGATATGCTGCTCGTCCAGCACGAAGCAGATAGCGTTGCGGTATCTCGCTACGATGTCGCCATACTTTGCCGCAAGACCGCCGTAGTATTCTATCATCTCATCGTCTGTAAGACACCTGCCGCCCACATTTCTGACGTGTACTTTCGGCGAAAGCTCGGGCAGGCTGTCAAAATACAATCCACTGTCGCAGGAGAAAACAGGCATCCCGAACGCCTTGTAGTAGGATCTCGCTTTCAACTCGGCGTTTTCAAGAGGCGTATCCCCCGTCTCGGGAACATCGGGTATCTCTCCCTCAATATCTCTCAGCGATATCAGCTCGATATCAAGACCCGAAAGCCATTTGCGCATACTCTGCAGCTTTGCGGGATTTGTTGTTCCGTATAATATCTTCATATCAGTCGCCTTGAAGCTCCTTTATCTTGTCTCTGAGGAAAGCAGCGTGCTCGAAGTCAAGCAGCTTTGCCGCCTTCTTCATCTCTGCAGTGTACTGCACGATAAGCTTCTCACGTTCAGCCTTAGGCAGCCACTTGCCACCCTTCTTTCCCTTTGCGGGAGTATCCGACTTCTTGGTTATCTCCAGCACCTCTCGGATATCCTTGATGATGGTCTTGGGGACTATGCCATGCTCCTCGTTGTATTTCATCTGTATCTCACGGCGGCGAAGAGTCTCGCTTATCGCAAGCCCCATGCTGCGTGTAACGCTGTCGGCGTACATGATAACGGTACCCTCCGCATTTCGAGCGGCACGTCCGATGGTCTGCACAAGGGAGGTCTCGCTTCTGAGGAAGCCCTCC
>JAZKZL010000293.1:0-1531 GCA_045612645.1 Oscillospiraceae bacterium | reverse complement strand
AATATGTTCAATTAATATACTATCACTAGCTACGACATTTGTCAACACATATACAGAAACTGTAATTAATTTGTAACAATCAATGCCACTGTAACGTTGTCATTGCCGCCGTTGTTGTTTGCGTAGTCGATAAGAGCCTTTGCGGTGTCCTCGTGAGGGGTATCGAAACAGATATCCAGAATATCCAGATCGTCACCGTAGGAGGAAAGTCCGTCAGAACACAGCAGCAGCATATCGCCCTCGTTCATATCCAGCTCGAAGTAATCAGAGGTGACGTCACGCTCTGCTCCGATGGCTCTTGTGATCTTATTGCGCTTGGGATGTATCTTCGCCTCTTCATCGGTTATCTCGCCCCTGTCCACAAGATCCTGAACGTGGGAGTGATCCTTCGTCACCTGACGGATGCACTCATCCTCGTCAGCCGCAAACAGATGATACGCACGGCTGTCTCCTACATTCACGATGTACGCACAGCCTCCGCAGACTATCGCCGCCACACAGGTGGTTCCCATAACGCAATGGTTGAACTGAGTCTCGGCAGTCTCATAAACGACACTGTTCGCAGCAGAGACCGCAGTTATCAGCAGATTGCGTATGGAATTGCGGTTCATCATCTCGTTGAAACCCTCTTTAATGCGCTTAGAGATGACATCCACAGCTATCTGACTTGCAAGGCCGCCTGCCTCCTCGCCGCCCATGCCGTCGCAGAGAACTGCAACGCAGGCGTTTTCGCTGAGCTGCTCAGACCACACTGTGTCCTGATTCTCGTCACGCTGCAGACCTATATCCGTTAAGCTGTATACCTTCATTAATTCACCGCCTCTTTGGAAATGCCGTCATCCCTGCGCAGCTGACCGCAAGCGGCATTGATATCCGCACCGAGAGTCCTGCGCACCGTGGCGTTAATTCCTGCGTCCGTCAGACGCTTTCTGAAACGCTCCACATAACGGCTCTTTTTGAAATCACGCTCCCGTATCTCGTTGATGGGAATGAGATTGACGTGGCACAGCATGCCTTTCAGCAGCTTTATCAGCTCGTTTGCAGACTGCTCCGTGTCGTTCACGCCCTCGATAAGGGAATATTCAAAGCTTATGCGCCTGCCCGTTTTATCGAAATAATCGCGGCACGCTTTCATAAGCTGCTCTAAGTTGTACTTCTTGTTTATCGGCATGATGGAGCTTCTCTTTTCATCCGTTGCTGCGTGCAGGGATATGGAAAGAGTAAGTCCCGTTTTCATCTCCGCAAGCTCATAGATCTTATCCACTATGCCGCAGGTGGAGAGGGATATATGCCTGAGACTCATTCCCTCGCCCTCGTCATTCAGCAGGGAGAGGAACTTCATCACGTTATCGAAATTATCCAGCGGCTCGCCTATGCCCATCAGCACGATGCTGTCAACATGCCTGCCGCTGTCACGCTCCGTTTCGTATATCTGGAGCAGCATTTCCGATGGCAGCAGGTGTCTCACAAAGCCTGCGATCGTGGACGCGCAGAAGCGACAGCCCATCCTGCAGCCCACCTGAGTGGATAT
>JAZKZL010000292.1:0-5933 GCA_045612645.1 Oscillospiraceae bacterium | reverse complement strand
AACCGACAGCTACGCTGTCATATCGGAATTCCATTCCGATAACATATATTATAGTAATATTTTAGATACGGGTGATGAAATGAGATACTCCCTTAACGCAGGCGCATGGAACAGCGTTTTTGCCGTGCCGTCCGGCGTTGTTGATAAATACATAAAGCTTGCAGGCGGCGGCTCGCTGAAGCTCCTGCTGTTTCTGCTCCGCCACGGGGGCAAGTCCTTTTCCGATGAGGAGCTTAAAGAGGCTCTCGGTTTCCGCAGAGATGGCGAGCTGGAGGACGCTGCGCTATTCTGGGTGCAGAGAGGTCTGATACACTACGATAACTCCGCAAACATTGCCATGTCCGCTGCGCCTGAGCAGTCCCCCTTGCAGGAGGAGCTGCCCGAGATGCAGGAGGTTGAAGCAAAACCTGCTGCCACATCAGCAAGAAATGTAAACGACACTACTGCAGCTATATACACCGCTGCGGATATCGCAAACCGCATAAATTCCGATCCATCTGTGAAATATCTTTTCCACGAGGCGCAGGAGCTTTACGGCAGACTGCTGAAACAGCCCGAAAGCAGGACCATACTGATGCTGATGGATCATTACGGTCTGCCTGCGGAAGTCAGTGCGCTGCTGCTGAAATACTGTTTCAGAATAGGAAAGACGACAACAGGATATATCCAGTCAGTTGCGCAGAGCTGGTCTGACGACGGCATCAACACGATGTCACAGGCGGATGAGCGGCTCAGCATGCTGGAAAGGCGCTTTGCAACTGAAGAAAAGCTGCGTTCTGCCATGGAGCTGAAAACGAAATTCTCAGCAAAGCAGCTTGCGTTTATCAAAGTGTGGTCAGAGGAATGGGGTTTCAGCACAGATATGATAATGCTTGCCTATGACATGACTCTCGACAACACGGGCGGAATGAGCTTCAACTACACCAACAAGATCCTCGAAAACTGGCACGCCGCAGGAATCTCCACCAAAGAGGCAGTGCAGGCAGAGGCAGAGGCACGCCGCAGCAGCCGCAAACCAAACACAAAGGCAGAAATCACTTCCATCGACATGGACGATGTGATGCAGGATGTGCTGAAGAAATACCGCAGTTAAGGAACATACATAATGAATATAAACGAAAAATATTTCGATATTGCAATGAATAAGCTGGAGCAGCGCCGCACTTACAACTCTTCCCTGCTGCAGCACCGTCACCGTGAGATCTGCGATAAGCTGCCGCAGTATAACGAATATGAGCGCATGCTTGCGGAGACTTCGGGCAAGCTCATTGCACTGATGTTGGGTGCAGGAGATGAGGCTCCCATACACCTGAAGAAGTTGGAGGAGGGCAACCTCGCTCTGCAGCAGAGGATGAAGGAGCTGCTTACCGATGCAGGTTATCCCGAGGATTATCTGCAGCCGATATACACCTGCCCTATTTGTCAGGACAAGGGCATCGCAGGCAACAAGTGGTGCGAATGTTTCAACAAGCTGATGCTGAATGCCGCAGCCGAGGAGATGAACGATGTATCGCCGCTGAAGCTCTCTTCCTTTGCTAGCTTTGAGCTGGGATATTACTCCGATGAGGCGGATAAGAACGTGGGTATCAGCCCCCGTGAGGTGATGCGCAGAAACCTTGCCTACTGCATAGACTACGCAAAGGATTTCACTCTCGACAGCGACAGCATATATATGAGCGGCTGCACAGGTCTCGGAAAGACGCATCTTTCCCTCGCCATTGCAGACGCAGTGATACACAAGGGCTACAGCGTGATATACGGCTCAACGCCTGAATTCCTGCGACAGCTGGAAAGAGAATATTTCGGCAGGGCGGATACTGATACGATGGCTTCACTAACCCGCTGCGACCTGCTTGTCCTTGACGATCTCGGTGCTGAGAACGAAAAGCCTGTGTACACTTCCCTGCTGTATGAGCTGATAAATTCACGCATAAGCAGAGGACTTCCGATGATAATAAGTTCAAACCTCAGTGTGAACGAACTTCGTCAGCGCTATCAGGACAGGATATGCTCACGCATAATCAGCTTTGAGACGCTTGTGTTCATCGGTCAGGATGTGCGCAGAAAGCTCAGAAAATAACGGACTTTTGCAGTATGCAACTTCATGCTGCTTTTATATCAGGAGGTATACGATATGGGAAAACTTAAAATAGGCATTCTTACAAGCGGCGGCGACTGCCCCGGTCTCAATGCGACGATAAGAGGCGTTGCAAAGGCAACGTATGAAGCCTTCGGCTCGGATAAGGTGGAGATAATCGGCATTAACGACGGCTATCACGGACTTATCCACGGCGCTTACAAGACAATGGAGCCTTCCGATTTCTCGGGTATACTCACTCAGGGCGGCACTATCCTCGGCACAAAGCGCACGCCCTTCAAGAAGATGCAGATAATTGAGGATGACAATGTGGACAAGGTGAAGCAGATGAAGCAGACCTACAAGGATCTGAAGCTGGACTGCCTGTTCACCCTCGGCGGCAACGGAACTCACAAGACTGCTAATATGCTTTCTGAGGAGGGGCTGAACGTTATCGGTCTGCCTAAGACTATCGACAACGATATCTTTGGCACAGATGTGACCTTCGGCTTCCACTCCGCAGTTGACATCGGCACTGAGGTCATCGACCGCATCCACACCACTGCAAACTCCCACAGCCGCATAATGGTTATCGAGATAATGGGCAACAAGGCAGGATGGCTGACACTTTACAGCGGTCTTGCAGGCGGTGCGGATATTATTCTGCTGCCTGAGATCCCCTATGACATTGAAAAGGTGGCTGACGCCTGTCAGAAACGTGCCGACGCAGGTAAGGATTTCTCTATCCTCGCTGTGGCTGAGGGTTGCTTCGACAAGGAGGAGGCTAAGCTCAAGAAAAAGGAGCGCGCAAGACTCCGTGCAGAGCGTGGCGAGACAACCGCTACAGCCCGTATTGCAAAGAGCATTCAGGATATGACAGGTCTTGAGACGAGAACTGTCGTTCCCGGACACATCCTCAGAGGCGGAAGCCCCTCCGCTTATGACCGCATTCTCGCAACACAGTTCGGCGCACATGCTGCTGAGCTGCTGAAGAAAGAGAAGTTCGGCTACACCGTTGCTATGGTGGATGGAAAGATCACTGAAAATCCCCTCGGTGATGTGGCAATGAAAACAAAGTTTGTGCCTGAGGACTGCAAGATGGTCAAGACCGCAAGAGATATAGGTATCTCCTTTGGTGATTAACGGATGAAGAAAAAGCTTATGCTTGCAATGAGCGGCGGAGTTGAGAGCTCCGCTGCCCTTGTGTTACTAAAAGATGAATATGATGTTATCGGCGGCACTATGAGCCTCTTCTCCGCAGATGAGCCTTGCGGAAAATGCTCCGCTAAGGATGTGGAGGACGCAAAAAAAGTCGCAGAGAGATTCGGCATTCCCCACCATGTTATTGAACTGAAAGAACAATTCAGAAAGCATGTAACCGACAATTTCGTGCAGACCTATCTTGACGGCGGTACGCCAAACCCCTGCGTTCAGTGCAACAAATACATCAAGTTCGGTGCGCTGCTGGATGAAGCTGTAAAGCTCGGCTGCGAATACTTTGCCACGGGTCACTACGCCCGTGTTGAATATGACAAAAATAGCGGCAGATATCTGCTGAAAAAGGCACTGGTCAACGGCAATGTGAGCCCTAAGGATCAGAGCTATGTGCTATATTCCCTTACTCAAGAGCAATTGAAGCACGTTGTATTCCCTCTCGGCAGGATGGATAAGGAGCAGGTGCGGAGCATCGCTCTTGAACAGGGTCTTGTCAATGCGGACAAGCCTGACAGTCAGGATATCTGCTTTGTTCCCGATGGTGACTACGCAGCGTTCATCGACAGATACGGTGCTTCTTACGAGAAAGGCGATTTCGTTGATGCTGGCGGCAATGTACTTGGTAAGCACAAAGGTATTATCCACTACACGATAGGTCAGCGCAAGGGTCTGGGACTTTCATTCGGCAAGCCGATGTTCGTGGTGGCGAAGAATGCAACAGACAACACGGTGACTCTCGGTGAGCAGGAACTGCTGTTCACCACCGAGCTTACCGCAAGAGATGTGAGCTTCATCGCAATTGAGTCGCTCACCTCTCCCCTGCACTGCACCGCAAAGACCCGCTACACAGGCGCGGAGATCCCCTGTGAGATCACGCCGATCGGCGATGGCAGAGTACGTGTGGTGTTCTCTCAGCCGCAGAGAGCCGCAGCCGCAGGTCAGTCTGTGGTGTTCTATGACGGGGATATCGTTGTGGGCGGCGGAATTATCGAGTAACTTACGGACGGGCGTCCAAAAAAATACAGAACAAAGAAAAGACAACGGAGGTACACTATGTTCAACATAGCAGTAGCACAATCTGGCGGTCCCACAGCCGCCATCAACGCATCTCTCACTGGCGTTTTCAACGGCGCAGAGATGTGTCCCGACATTGATGAGATCTACGGTGCGGAGAACGGTATCGAGGGCATCCTGAACGATCGCCTGCTCAACCTGAGAAACATCCTCATGGATGAGCATGACAAGGAGCTTCTCATGAAGACTCCCTCCACGATACTCGGCTCCTGCCGCTTTAAGCTGAAGGACTTCGAGCAGGATGAGGAGAGCTATCTGAAGATCCTCGACACCTTCAACAAGCACAACATCAAAGCTTTCTTCTATATCGGCGGCAACGACTCCATGGACACCGTTATGAAGCTTGACCGCTATTTCACCGCTCAGGGCATCGACATAAAGGTGGTGGGCGTTCCTAAGACCATCGACAACGATGTTACCGAGACAGACCACACCCCGGGATTCGGCTCTGCGGCGAAGTATGTTGCAACCTCCATGCAGGAGATAATCCGTGACTGCCGTGTTTACTCCATTCCCTCCGTCACCATCGT
This sequence comes from Oscillospiraceae bacterium, assembly GCA_045612645.1. Classification (GTDB taxonomy): domain Bacteria; phylum Bacillota; class Clostridia; order Oscillospirales; family Ruminococcaceae; genus CAG-115. Next base: position 1,037 of record JAZKZL010000292.1, on the reverse strand, counting down.
TGAGATAATGGGTCGTGACGCAGGCTGGCTGGCGGCGTCCTCCTGTGTTCTGCGTGCAAACGGCGAGCCTGCGCCCCACATGATCTATCTGCCTGAGAGCGACTTCTCCCCTGAGAAATTCCTAGCCGACGTAAAGCAGGCGCAGCTGAGATACAAGGCTGTTATCGTTGCAGTTTCCGAGGGTGTAAGATGCGATATCGCTGTGGATGATGACGCAGCCGTTGACGCTTTCGGTCATGCGATGCTGGGCGGCATCGGCAAGAAGCTGGAGAAGTTCGTTGCAGCAAATCTCGGCTGCAAAGTGCGCTCCATCGAGCTTAACGTTATGCAGCGATGCAGCTCGCATATTGCCTCCCTCACAGATATCACCGAGGCTGAGCGCATCGGCAGAGAAGCTGTTGCGGCAGCCATCGAGCGTGGCGAGAGCGGTGTGATGATGTGCTTCAAGCGTATCAGCAACAATCCCTACCGCTGTGAGGTAGTCTCCGCAGAGATCGCAAAGATCGCAAATCAGGAGAAGAAATTCCCTAAGGAGTGGATAAACCTCGAGGGAAACAACGTTACCATCGACGCTCTCAACTACTTCCTCCCCCTCATTCAGGGAGAGCCTGTTATTGAGTACAGGAATGGTATACCAGTTCACTTCAGATTGAACCAGTAACGTTTGAATTATAGCGTTCATTTCGGTTTTCGGAGAAATATAGCAATATCCCCTCTCGGCTGAGAGGGGATGTTTTTATGCTATTTCATTCTTGTCTCAATGCTGTCACGGATGACCTCGCAGCCGCTTATCCTTGCGAACTTCGGCAGCTTTGCATTCACCTCGGTTATGATATCATCGCCGCTGCATTCTGCGGATGCGTACAGCGCCGCCCATATCGCTCCGTCACGCTCGTACACCTTTACCCTGTTGAGCTGCGGATATTCACCGAACAGCGCTTCAAGCTCGTTGGGATAGACGTTCTCGCCGTTGGAGAGCAGTATCATCCTGCGCTTTCTGCCCTTTACATACAGCTTACCGCCGCTGAGATATCCGA
>JAZKZL010000291.1:0-2356 GCA_045612645.1 Oscillospiraceae bacterium | reverse complement strand
CAATACAGGATGGATGGACATGCTTGCGGATCGGCTTGCTGAAAAGGGCGGCGGCGTGACTGTCAATCAGACAAACAACTTTGCAAAGGCGCATACACGCTATGAGATTTACCAGAGCAGAAAGCAGATTGCTGCTGCTGTGCGTCTGGCTCGCACATGAGGAGGGTGACAAATGGATTTGAATATTTCAACAGCCTTTGGCACTCTCCCTCTGTGGAATAGCGAGTATTTCATTGTCTCTGATGTGGACGGCATGACTGCTGCTGAGGTCGATGTTGCAAGCAATACTGTGTACAGCATGGATGGTGACAAGATCACAAACATGCAGACGCAGCCGCGTGAGATCGTGCTTGATCTCACAATCAAGCCTGATGTGAATGTGCAGGAGGCGCGTGAGCATATTCTGCGCTACATCAAGCCGAAACAGCCTGCAACGCTCCTGATGCGCTACGATCTGAGCGGCGCAGAGCAGAGCAAGGCGATCAGCGGGCGCATCTCTCGCATTGACATGCCGCGCTTTTCTGACAATGTTGTTGCTCAGGTCACGCTCTATTGCCCGCAGCCGTATTGGGAGGATGCTGAGTTTATTGTCAAGTATATCTCTGACATCCTCAATCTGCATCACTTTGAGATCACATGGAGCGAGCCGCTGCCGATGGGCGTATATGATATGACGCGCACGCGGGAGTTTATCAATGAGGGTGATGCTGCTGTTGGCATGGTCATCACGATCACGGCGCAGGGCGATGTTGTCAATCCTGCGATTTTCAACAATCTCACAGGCGAATACATCGGCATTGATGACACGCTTGCTGTTGGTGATGAGATTGTCATCAACACGATCAGAGGTCAAAAGCGCATCACAAAGAATGGCATCAATGTGCTGAGCAGGCTGCGGGCAGGCAGCACATGGCTGCAACTGGATGTGGGCAGCAATGTTTTCCTGATCGATGCTGACAGCGGCGCATCTGAGATGTACTTTACACTGATTTTCAAACAGGCGTATGTGTAAGGGGTGAGCGGCATGATCGATTATGTTGAGATCAGAAACACAAGCCTTGAGCTGATGGGGCTGATTGATACAGCAAAAAGCGTGATCTGGGATACTGAGTATTACGGCGCGGGCGCATTTGAGATTTACACTGAGGCAACGCCGCAGGCAATCTCTATGCTGCAAGTCGGCAATTTTATCACGCGCGTTGAGAGTGACGGCGTGGGCATCATTGAGGCTGTTGCAATCACATACACGCCTGATGATGGGCGCATGATTGCGGCATCTGGCAGGCTCGCAAAGTCGATCCTTGACAGGCGGCTCATTACCTATGTCAGAGGCAATGCAGGAGTTGCAACTGTGTTTTCTGGCAATGTGGAGGCACGGGCGCGCGGACTTGTGCAGGACAATGCGATTGCCTGCTATAAGGACAAGGCGCGCACTGTGCCGTATCCTCAGCGCAACATCAGCCTCTTGCAGCTCGGCGCGCTTGCGGGTCTGCCCGCTGAGACTGAGCTGCGGCAAGTGAGCAATGATAATCTGCTGACATACACAGATGAGTTTTTGCGGCAGTACGGATACGGCGCAAAACTGATCCGCGCAGGCAACAAACTTGCCTATACTGTGTACAGCGGCAAGGATCGCAGCATCGGCAACGCGGCGGGCAATGAGCCTGTCATCTTCTCTGAGGATTTTGACAATCTGACGGGCAGTGATTATGCACTTGATGAGACAGATCGCAAAACATTTGCCCTTGTCGGCGGTGAGGGTGAGGGCAATGAGCGCTTTTATGTGGAATGCAATGCAAGCCTGAGCGATCTTGCGCGGCGGGAGGTCTTTGTTGACACAAGCACGGCACGGGAGGTCTATGAGGACAAGTTTGCTGCAAATGGCGAGGTTGTTGTTGACGCTTATGCAAAGGATAAGAGCGGCGAGTACATCCTTGATGATGACGGCAACAAAGTGCCCACACGGACACATCTTGAGGGCACATCAACATTTGCGCTGTCGCACTCTGCAACAGCCTTGAGCAAGGTGACTGTTGGTGGAGCGGATGCAGTATGCACGCTCAATGCAGTGACAGGCACGATCACATTTAAGACGATCCCGCTTGCGGGCAATGAGATTGTTGTGCAGTACATTGATGATAATGAGTACAGCGCGCAGCTCACTGAGGAGGGCAAGCAGGAGCTTGCAACTTTGATCGCGGCTGAGGGCTTTTCTGGCAGCATTGATCTCTTGAATAGCTCCTTTGAGTATGGCAGAGATTTTGAGATCGGTGACATCGTAACTGTGCAGGATAACGGCATCAACAAGTACATCAATGTGCGCGTTGTCACTGTGGCTGAGGTACAGGATGACAAC
>JAZKZL010000290.1:0-6632 GCA_045612645.1 Oscillospiraceae bacterium | reverse complement strand
CCATGTTTGCACGGTAGCCGCACTTCTTGCAGATAGCAATGCTGTCCTCGCCGATGGGAGTAAGCAGCATAAACTCATGGGAGATGCTGCCGCCCATCATGCCGCTGTCGGACTTTACGGAAATAACATCAGGCACGCCTGCACGCTCGTAAATGCGCTCGTATGCCTTGTGGCAGAGATAGTAATAATCCTCCAGATCCTCCTGAGAGGTATGGAAGGAATAAGCGTCCTTCATAGTGAACTCTCTTACACGGATAAGACCGCCACGGGGACGAGCCTCATCACGGAACTTTGTCTGGATCTGATAGATCATGAAGGGATACTTTGTGTAGCTGTTTGCATATTCACGAACGAGGTGCACAGCAGCCTCCTCGTGGGTCATGCCGAGTACCATCTGAGCCTTATTGCGGTCTGTAAAGCGCAGCAGCTCGCTGCCGATGCTCTCATATCTGCCGCTCTCCTGCCAGAGTGTTGCGGGCATTACAACAGGGAACATTACCTCCTGACCATCGATAGCGTCCATCTCCTCACGGATGATCTGCTCGATCTTGCGGGTAACTCTCTTGAGGGGCATATAGCTGGAGAATATGCCGTTTGCCACATACTTCATGTAGCCGCCTCTTACCATGAGCGCATGGCTGTCGATGTTGCAATCGGAGGGGCGCTCCTTGAAACGCTCGCCTACTAACTTTTCAAGTTTCATAGTGTTGTTTTCCTTTCAATATGGTTTTTCTGAACACAAAAAAGTCCTGAACTGATCGCTCAGCTCAGGACGAACTGTATAAGTCCGTGGTACCACCTGAATTCGGATAGATAATCCGCACTTCAGACGCAATAACGTCTGCTCTCGATAACGGGAGAACCGTCGCCGCTTACTTAGTTTCCTGTTCGGGGCGAAGCTCAAAGACGGGTTCGGAATTACTTCAATAGCGGCTTGCACCACACGCCGCCTCTCTGATATATCCGTAAGACCTACTGTTTCTTATCACAGCTTTTCGTATTCAATTAAAAATAGTATAGCATGAAAATGCACCGTTGTCAAGCGGTAAAAGGATGTTATCCGTGTTTATACGAACGAATATACGGAATACCGGAAGGCTTTGGCGGTCTTTCAGAACAGAACTCACAGTTCGGATCGCCGCATCTTCGTTCAAGCCACCTGTCACATTCTATGCAAAAAAGCGCATCAAACTCATCGCACATATACACTGACTTTTCGCCACAATATGAGCATACGCTATCTGCTACATACATATTTTCTATTTCAATGCTGCTCATAATACACCTCGTTTCAAATGCGCATACAAAAGAAATAACAAAAAAGCCTCATCTTTCGATAAGGCTTTTTTGTTGGTGGGAGCGGGTGGATTCGGACCACCGAAGCGAAACGCAACAGATTTACAGTCTGCCCCCTTTGGCCACTCGGGAACGCTCCCATGATATTAAGTTGTAAGAAAAAATTGGAGCTGGTGGACGGACTCGAACCCCCGACCTGCTGATTACAAATCAGCTGCTCTACCAACTGAGCTACACCAGCTTGTTTTTGTGTCGTTCCCTGACGACTAGTATATTATATCACAGCTTTATAAGTTTGTCAAGCACTTTTTAAAAAAATTTTAAAATTTTTTAAATTTCTTTAAAACAAACGGCAGTACCGCAGAAAACGATACTGCCTTGCCTCGATGACATGGAATTACTTGAGCACCTTAGCGAATACAAGCACCTCAATAACGATACCTGCAACAACATAAAGCTCAACCAGACCGCCAAGCAGACCCAGTACCAAGGCGAGGATAGCGCCGATAACAGGGATCCAGCCTGTGAGAAGTCCTGCCAGACCGATAACAACGCCTGCAACCAGACCGATAACGAGATAGATCAGAATGCCGATAACGAGGTTAGCGGGTGTATCAGCCTTGCTGAAAGAGATCGGGAATATCTTCTTTAATGTATCCATTTTGATTACTCCTTTTAGTTTCAAAATTACGGCATCCGTGCCGTTTAATATTATGATATACTAAAAATCAACATTTGTCAACTATTTGCAGTAATAATCGACATAATTTATCCGAAAAATCCAAAGATATCTTTTTTCTGCTGCAGAATATCATCAAATCTATCTAAATACTCATATGGGAATTTATGATTTGTGAGTCGCTCTATCCTGCCGACCTCAGAATCCACGAGCTTTGTGGACGCGCCTGCGCCAACCGCGAGAATAGTCTGCAGCTCCTCCATGATATACATATTATACAGACTCTCCTTATCAGGAAGAGCATAACCTGTGTTCTCCTGATTATCAGCGGTGTTCTTCTGTCTGTAGAGATAATACGGTGCATAGCCGTCCTGTTTCAGCACCTTATGGGTATATTCTATCATATCAGCTACACCGCAAGAGGTCTTTCTGTCCTGCTCATGGAACAGTGTTGCCGCTCTTTTCAGCGATAGACTATGCACCGTGATGTTCTCAGGGGCAAGCTCCCGCACCCGGTCAAGGCTGTACTTAAAGCCATCAACATCATCCGTGGGAAGTCCTGCAATGAGATCCATATTGATGCAGCGGAAACCCACATCCCTCGCCAGCGCATAAGCATCCTCGGTCTGTGCAGAGGTGTGACGTCTGCCGATTGCCTGCAGCACCTCATCGCGCATGGTCTGCGGATTTACGGATATCCTGTCTGCACCTGCTGCCTTGATTGCCTCCAGCTTTTCACGGGTGATGGTATCGGGTCTGCCCGCCTCCACCGTGAACTCACGCACCTTTGTGCGGTCGAAATCATCCAGTGCCGCAAACAGCCTTTTCAGCTGCTCGGCAGAAAGCGTAGTGGGAGTGCCTCCGCCGAAATATATCGTGTCAAGCTGCAAGCCGAGCAGCTTTGCGATATCCGCAGTCTGTTTCAGCTCTTCAATAAGCTTCGCCACATATTCATCCATCCTTGCCGCAGCCTTATCCACCGAATGTGAAACAAAGCTGCAGTAGCTGCATCTTGTGGGACAAAAGGGGATCGAAACATAAAGGCTGTAGGAATTTTTCGGAATCGCTTCTATCATAGGGTGCTGTATCTTGTTGATCGTTCTTGCAAGAGCGATCTTTTCGGGAGATACCATCAGCTTTTCCTCTGCCTCGCCGTCCGAAAGCAGCGAAAGCACTTTTACGGGGCGAACACCGGTGAGTATCCCCCAAGGCATATCCTTGCCCGTATACTCTCTCAGCAGCTTGAACAGCAGCACGGACATAATGCGCTCCTGTTCTTTTTCCGGGATATCCTTTTGGATATCCCGAGAAAAGCTGTACCGCTCTCCGTCAGCGCATAATTCTATCAGCAGAGTATATCCGCTGCCGTTATCGATGCGCTCTGTCAGGCAGTAATCGCCTTTAGCATCCGCCTTATCGGTGGAAAGTGCTATCTTCACAGGCGGAAAAAAGCTGCGGAACAGTCGTTCTATCTCATACTGGAATTTGTGGTTACTGAAGATCAGCGTCATATCTTACCTCACAGATAGGGATTATACTCTTTCTCGAATGATAATGTGGTATGGTCTCCGTGGCCCGAATAGATCTTGTAATCGCCCTCTAAAGCTGCGATCTTATCAAGGGAGCGGCGCATCTCCGCACCGCTCGCGGAATAGCCGTCCGTTCTGCCTATTGAGCCGCAGAAGATGGTATCACCCGCAAAGATGACATCCTCGCAGAAAAGCAGGCAGCCTCCTGCGGTGTGACCGGGAGTTCCCATAGCCCTAAAGACAATGCCACAGGCTGTAAATTCCTCGCCATCCTCAAAGCCTCTGTCGAGATACACAGGCTCAAAAGGCGTATACGGCATGAAATTCGCCCAGCTTTTTGCGGCGCTTTTGAACATCTCCTCATCGCCCTTTGCACCGATGATCTCGCAGCCTGTCTGCCTTTTCAGCTCAGGAACACCTGCAAAGTGATCGAAATGTCCGTGGGTGAGGATTATCGCACCGAGGGTAAGCTCCCTGCTCTGCAGGAACATAAGCACCTCGCTGCTGCTTGCAGGGTCGATGACTACCGCTTTCTTATCCTCGCCCTCGAGGATGTAGCAGTTGGTATGCAGCGCACCTAGAGGAAATTCGTAGATCTTCATGACTTCTCCTTTATCAAATTCCGTTATACTGAATAATATTATAAGCTCGCGTGTTTATATCAAACGTTTCGATATACGGCACACTGTCCTTATATATCCATCGTTCGATAAATGCAGGTCTTACAGCAAACAAGCGCTCGTTTTCAAGGGAGGTATAAGCGTCATACGAGCCTTTGAAGCACTCCCGAAACAAGCGGCAGAACCCATCGTTTTTCAGAGGATGTCCCAGCTCCTCGCATATTCCCTCAATCTGTATATTATCAATGCACAATGCAACATTCGGATTAGCGGAAAGCTGACCATATTTTCTGAACGTGATATCCGTCTGAAAATAAAACACGCCATCTATCTGAACGACACTCATCATCCGTGATGATACCCTATCGTTTTCGGATGTGGAAAGCACCATCTTTCTGCCCTTTCCGAAATCCGAAAGAAAAGCCTCAAATCTTCCGCAAAAGTCATTCATTTGTTTTCTCTCCTGTAGCGCGCTGTTATTTCTTCGTAAGCTTTGCTCCGCCCTTTGTTTTATTATAAGACTCCGTGGCATTGAACGCCTCGATGAGCTTTTTCTCCATCTGATTGAGCTTTTTCACCTTGCAGGGGATTATCCTTACATACGCCTCCATGCCATATTTGATATCCGCATAGACATCGCCTTTACCCTTGCCGCTGAAATGATTATGCACCCTCTGACACACATTGACCGACTGCCCGATATAAATATTATCATAGTTCTTGAAACGGTTGAAATGCACCTTTTTCTCGAATATCATGATAACATAGCAGCCTGAAAAGTCATTGTACTTGTAGCCTGTGCGATCTCCGTCATCGTCCTGCGTGCGCCAGTTATCCTCAAACTCGGTGTAGTGGATGAACTTACCCGAGCGGATACGCCTGCGCAGACGCGCGTTCGTCACGCGCCTGCTGTTATGCACTATAAACCACAGCACCAGCAATAATGCCAGTGCTGCGAAAAGATATATCTGTTGCTGTGTAAGCTCCATTACTGCTTTCCTGTTCTCTCCACCGAGATCACGCCGGGTATCTTCTTCAGCTTCACCATAAGGTTTGTGAGCTGCTCCATACCTGCAACCTCAATAGTCACCACAAGGCTTGCGTTGCCATTTTTGAGCTGATGCGCATTCATCTCATAGATGGGAATGCGGTTTGATGCGATAGCCACCGATACATCGGCGATCATTGCCGTTCTATCCTCGGTAACGATATCGATAGTAGCGCGGTAGGATGTGGAATCATCCGCACCTGCCCAGCTTGCCTTGATCCAGCGTTCCTTGCTTTCGTCGCTCTCCATGTTGTTGATAACATTTATGCAATCCAGCTTGTGGATGGACACGCCGAAGCCTCTTGTCACGAAACCGATAACAGGGTCTCCGGGAAGAGGGTTACAGCACTGCGCAAACTTCACAAGGCAGTTATCCACGCCCTCGATTATAATGCCCTTCTTGCGGCTGCGGCGGTTGTTCGCCTCGATATCCTCAAACGGCTTGGGACTGAGAGCAGCCTGCTCCTTCTGCTGACGAAGCTGTGTCTCCTTGATGCGCTGAATGATCTTAGAAAGAGAAACACCGCCATAGCCCACTGCGGCATACAGATCATCCACGGTTTCCAGGCGCTGACGCTGCGCTATCTCAGCCAGCATATCAGGCTCAGGAATGATTCCGTTGCGCCTGAATTCATGCTCCAGATCCATTCGGCCACGCTCGATGTTCTCCTCGCGGCGTTCCTTCTTGAACCAGCTTCTGATCTTGCTCTTAGCGGATGTGGTCTTTGCTATCTCCAGCCAGTTGCGGTTAGGGCCGTGTGTAGCGGAGTTTGTAGTCAGTATCTCAACGATATCGCCTGTCTTGATGACGTAATCCAGCGTTACCATTCTGCCGCCTACCTTGGCGCCTGTCATCTTGTTGCCCACCTGAGTATGTATTGCATAAGCAAAGTCGATAACAGTGGAGCCGAGCGGCAATGCGAAAACATCGCCCTTGGGAGTGAACGCATACACCTCATCGGGAGCAAGGTCTGTCTTGATGGCGTCTGCGATCTGCTCCACATCATCTGCCTCCTGCTGACGCTCCAGCAGCTGACGTATCCAGTCAAAACGCTGCTCTCCCGCAACGCTCTTGCTGATGCCCGCCTTATACTTCCAGTGTGCTGCGATACCGTACTGAGCAGTGTTGTGCATCTCCTGAGTGCGTATCTGCACCTCAAACGGGATGCCCTCTCTGCCCATTACAGTGGTGTGGAGCGACTGATAACGGTTAGGCTTGGGGGTTGCGATATAGTCCTTAAAACGACCCAGAATGGGTTTATACAGATCGTGGATAACGCCCAGAACATTGTAGCAATCGGCAACGGAGTCAACCAGAACGCGGAAGGCAAACAGGTCATAGACCTCCTCAATCGTCTTGTTCTGACCGTGCATTTTGCGGTAAATGCTGTAAGGGTGCTTGACGCGGCCGTAAACCGTGCTGTTGGGGATGTGGAGCTCCTCCATGCGCGCGGTGATCT
>JAZKZL010000289.1:0-2130 GCA_045612645.1 Oscillospiraceae bacterium | reverse complement strand
CGCTTCCGATGCTTCCGCCGAGATGCTGACCATTGCTTCATCTAAGCCGAACAGTGAAAGGGTGCAGTTCATCTGCCAAAGCATGACGGATACAGACCTTTACGGCGCTGTGGATATCGCAGTTTCCACGCTGGACAGTGTGAATCATCTTGACAGCGCAGAGGATATCGCAGAATGCTTCGTGAGAACGGCGGAGAACATGAACACGGGCGCCTTGTTCCTGTTTGATGTGAACACTATCTACAAGCACCGCCACATCCTTGCGGACAACACATTCATTTATGATGTGGATGGCGTTTACTGCGCATGGTGCAATACATACGATCCTGAGGATGACAGCGTTGCGATAGAGCTTGACTTATTCTATGAGAATGAGGACGGAAGTTATGACAGGGGCTATGAAAGTTTCTGCGAGATAGCGCTCCCGCAGGAGGAGATATCTGCGATGCTTGCAAATGCAGGCTTCGAGGTGCTTGGGGTATATGAATACCTTACAGACAGCGCTCCCGTTGATGAGAGTGAAAAGCTTATGTTCGTGGCAAGGAAAATATGATAATGGATAAGACCTGAGATGCTTCTCGGGTCTTTTTCTTTTTGGGGAACGGGCTTGACACCATTGCGGTAATATATTGATATGTTTGCATCGATAAACAGTAACAGGTTTGTCGAAATTGCCAAGTTCTCTCAACCATTTGACGAAAAATTTTCAGCTAAAATTCACTTAAACCGTTTGCAATTTATTTTGGTATATGGTATAATTTATCTTGTGTCAGTATATTGACTAAAAGGAGGAAAATAAAATGTATCTCCCCAACGAAATAGAAAAGATTCTCGTTACTGAGGAAGAGATAAAAGCAAAGGTTGCAGAAATGGGTAAGCTCCTCACCGAGGAGTATAAGGACAAGAATCCCTTGTTCCTTTGTGTTCTGAAAGGTTCCGTGGTGTTCTTCGCCGATCTCATACGTGCGATGGAATGCCCGTTGGAGATCGATTTCATTCGTGCATCCAGCTATGGAAGCGGCACAGTCAGCGGCGGCAAGGTGAATTTCTCTGTCGGCGCCAATGTTGAGATCGAGGGCAGGGATGTGGTGCTGGTTGAGGATATTCTCGATACCGCAAGAACTCTCTACACCGTGAAGAACGAGATGCTGCGCAGCAATCCCGCTTCGCTGAAGATCGTGACACTGCTTGACAAGCCTTCCAGACGTGTCGTGAAGGGCTTTACTGCGGATCATACAGGCTTTGCCATCGAGGATCATTTTGTCGTAGGCTACGGACTGGACTGCGCCGAGCGTTTCAGAAACCTGCCTTATGTAGGCATCCTCAAGCCTGAAGCATATACATAATATTAATACATATTTTAAGGATTACTGCAAAATATAAACACAGTAATTTCCTATATTCGGAAAGGCGGTTTAAATGCAATCTAACAAATTTAAGGGCATAATCATTTATTTTATCGTTATCTTCCTGCTGATATTCGGACTGGTATCTGTACTGAATATGGCGGACGGAACAGGTCAGAAGACCACTCCCTATTCCCAGGTCATCGCAGAGTTCGATAACCTGAACGTTTCGGAGTACATGCTTGATCTCGGCAGCGGAGACCTTGCGTACAAGCTCAAGGGCGATACCGAGTACAGCACCTACAGCGTACCGAACGTGAACATCTTCCAGAACGACATCAATACAGGCTACACCGAAACAGGCGAGCTTGCCACCTATCGTGTGCGCTACAACGAGGTAAACGAGGTAAAGCTGGTGGAGGATTACATCCCCATCGCCGATAACACCTTCCTTACAAGCATCCTGCCCTATCTGCTGCTTATCGGCATCATGATAATCTTCACGGTAGTCATCATGCGTTCTTCCGCAGGCGGCGGCAAGATGAGCAACTTCTCCAAGGCGAACATCCGTCAGCAGAGTGGCAAGAAGGTCACCTTCAACGATGTTGCGGGCGCTGATGAGGAAAAGCAGGAGCTTATCGAGATCGTTGACTTCCTGAAGAATCCCGGCAAATACCGTGAGATCGGTGCGAGAGTTCCCAAGGGCGTGCTGCTCGTAGGCCCTCCCGGAACGGGTAAGACACTGCTTGCCAAGGCTGTTGCAGGCGAGGCAGGCGCTCCTTTC
>JAZKZL010000288.1:0-1931 GCA_045612645.1 Oscillospiraceae bacterium | reverse complement strand
GTATCCGTGCAAAGATAGAGGAATACGAGGCGGCAGGCTACGATAAGCTGATAATCGACCTGCGAGAGAACGGCGGCGGTTCGGGTCTGATGGTAAAGGCTATCGCCGAGCTTTTCTCACCCGTGGGCGAGCATTACTATTGCACCGACGCCCTTTGGGACGAGAAAAACGGCTGTTACGCCACAGATGAAAACGGCAGCTACATCAAGGGCAAGGATAACTACTACACAGGCGAGGATATCTGGAGCGGCAAGGAGATAGTACTTCTCGTGAACGCCTACAGCGCAAGTGCCGCAGACCACCTCTCCACAGTACTTGGCAAGTTCGACAACATCACAGTGATGGGATTTACGCCCTCCAACGGCTCCGCACAGGGTGTGAACGGAATACATCTCAATGCAGGCACGCTGCAGTTCTCCTCTGCGCTGCTGCTGGACGAAAACGGCGATATCTTAATAGACTCCGCCGCAGACCGCATAAGCCGCAACCCCCTCGAAGTAACCATCCCCTTTGACGAGGCGGCAATGACAGCCATCTTCATAAACGACGAGGACTACGTGCTGAACGTGGCACTGAGGGAGTTAAGAGTTAGGAGTTAGGAGTGAGCGCATTGACGGCGAAGCCGTCAACGCTACGTTCGTTCTTCGAACGAACGCCCAAGCCGACTCCGTCGGACGGATTTAAATACGGCTTCGCCGTAACGTAGCATGTACCGAATACACCCATAAATAAATGCGCCGCAACAGAATGCTAATTGCACTGTTGCGGCGCTTTTGTTATGTGGTTGATTTTTATCAGCAGGACACAATTAAATGAAATGGAACGTTACGGCGAAGCCGTATTTAAATCAGTCCCCGAAGGGGACACCACAACTCCTAACTCCTAACTCCTCACTTAAAATCGCGTATTTCCCACACAGATCTGCACATATTAACACGGGGTGATGATATGAACAGATTTCTGAAAGGGCTGCTTTGCGGTGGGATGAACGGATTTTTCGGCTCGGGCGGAGGAGTTATCGCAGTGCCTGTGCTGGAGCGGGACGGCTGCGACACTAAACAGGCGCACGCAAGCTCTGTGGCGCTGATATTCGTGCTGAGCCTTGTGACCACTGCGGCATACTGGTTGAACGGCGGCATTGACGTGGCAGCGGCGTGGCAGTATATCCCGTGGGGGCTTGCGGGAGCGGCGGCAGGCTCGCTGTTTCTGCGGAAGATAAGCTCGGTGTGGCTGCACAGAGTGTTCGGCGCGCTGGTGATAGCCGCTGCGGTGAGGTCGCTGCTGACATGACAGAGGCGATAGTTGGCTTTGTGACGGGCGTGATAGCCTCCATGGGACTCGGCGGCGGTTTCGTGCTGATGATATGGCTCACGGTGTTTGCAAGAATGGATCAGCGCACAGCTCAGGGCGTGAACCTGCTGTTTTTCCTGCCGATAGCGCTGCTGGCGCTGGCTTTCCACCTGCGGGGAGGTCTCATCAATAAAAGCCTTGTGAAGAAATACCTCCTCGGCGGCGTGGTGGGAGCGATCATCGGCACTGTAGCAGCGAATATCGTGCCGAACGAGCTGCTGCGCACCCTGTTCTCGCTGTTCCTCATAGCATTCGGACTGAAAGAATTGTTTACCAAAGGCGATAAACAAGATCAAAGATAAATCGGAATTTACCAGTGACGCAGCTACGCTGCTTACACAGGCGCAAACTCCATTTCGCATTCCCCTAATGGGAATGCGATTTTGCTGCGCAAAACCATTCCGTTTGCCACCGATCACCTTTTAAAATGCGTATTTTCCGTAGGGGCGACCTTTGGTCGCCCGTTAATGACGATCGTGTTTTGGCGGGCAACCAAAGGTCGCCCCTACGCCGATACATTAATTATCTTGCACCTACAAATTCCCATTTATTATATCACATATATGCTCAGATTTCAACCT
>JAZKZL010000287.1:0-9598 GCA_045612645.1 Oscillospiraceae bacterium | reverse complement strand
GCGGACAGCATAGAAAGCAGCGCACCCGAGGTCACGACCTCGGGTGCGGAGCAGACCACCTCCGCACCGCAGACCACCACACAAGCCGAGCCTGTCACCACAACACCCGAACAGCCCGAGGAGACTGCAACGCGTCCCGAGGAGTCGCTGCTGCAGAGCATCGGCTACCGAGCAGCAGAGGAGCGCCCTGACGCTATTCCTGATGTGGTTACAGTGTTCTTTGAGGACTTCGATGGTGACGGCGACAAAGATCTCATAGCAGCTGACGGCGGCATGGAAATACATGACGGCGTAGCTTATTATTACGGAAATCTGTGGCAGATATATGAGGCTCATGGCTTTGCTGTCAAGATCAGAGCATCGGACGGCTCCGCCATGACGGCTTTCAAGCGAATCACCGTAGATGGGGATGAACTTTTCTCCTTTGAGCTGTACAGCGACACTTCTGAATACAACAGAACAGAGCTGTGGCAATACGATCCCGCATTCAGCCACAGAATAGCCGTTGATGGCAGCGCACAGCTCTGCATCACTCAGACTGACGATCGTGAATTCACCGCCTTTTCCACAGGCTACGGAGCAAACACTGACGGCACTGGTCGGATATATCTTCCCTATGAGCTGCACTACGTTCATTATCCCAGCCAACTCTGCAAGCTGATACAATACAGATACCGTGAGTTAACCTTTGACGAGTTTCTCCAATACTGTGATGGCTACGGTCAGAGCATTTTATATATGATCGCCGCAGACGGTGGTGAGAATATCGCTTATCTTCTCAGCGAAAACAACAAGCTTGTGATAAACTACACCGTCGGCAAGCAACTGCGCTATGCGCTCTGCGAATGGGAAAACGGCACGCTTTCCGTTGATATGGACGAGAGCAACCTCGGCAATTTCCCTGTTGACATCACCATTGAACAGCAGCGCTTGGAGCAGCTTATTCTCGACAGCATTCCCGAGGAACAAAAGCTCCCTGACGGCGAGATAGTCTATTCTCTTTTCGGTGACCTTGACGGTGACGGCACAGAGGAGATAGTATCAGCCTACACATACGCACAGGGCGAACACGACCCTATGTGCCATGTATGGACGGCAAGCGGCAATACAGCGGAATTTATAAGCACAGGCGAAATACTGGGTACCATCAGCACACCCGACAGTACGTTTCTGAAACTATATTTTGTTGCACCCTACGGCTTAAAGGAAAAAGTGCTGCTAATAAAGGACAGCACATTCACGAGCGCTATGCCTGAGGGCATAGAGGAGTTTACTTATCTGGAATACAACGAAGAAAGCGGCTTTTTCTATGGCAATCAGCTCATCGGATATCATGACGACAGCGGCGAATACTACAAGCACCGCATGATCTTTGACACCGAAAGCGGACGGCTGAAAGTCGTAGAGACAGTTGAGCCGTATGCGGAATTTTCCCCATGACCCCCTTGTTTCCTAACCCGATATATGCTACAATATAACTATCAAATATCCCCCACAGGAGGACATAAAAATGGAACGCTATCTCGACACATCCCTCACCGCACAGGAGCGTGCGGAGGCTCTCACCGATACCCTCACCACCGAGCAGCAGGCGGAGCAGCTGCGCTACAATGCGCCTGCTATTCCCTCGGCAGGTCTGCCCGCATATAACTGGTGGAACGAGGCGCTGCACGGCGTGGCAAGAGCAGGAACGGCTACTGTTTTTCCGCAGGCTGTGGGTCTTGCTGCCACATTTGACACAGACCTCATCCGCCGCATCGCCGAGATAATAGCAGAGGAGACCCGTGCGAAGTACAACGCCGCACAGAAACACGGCGACTGCGATATCTACAAGGGACTCACCATGTGGTCTCCCAACATCAACATCTTCCGCGATCCACGCTGGGGCAGAGGTCACGAGACCTACGGCGAGGATCCCTATCTCACCGCAAGACTGGGCGTGGAGTTCGTAAAGGGCTTGCAGGGCGAGGGCAAGCACATCAAAGCTGCCGCCTGCGCTAAGCATTTCGCTGTACACAGCGGCCCCGAGGGTCTGCGCCACCAATTCGACGCAAAGGCTGATGCAAAGGACATGGAGGATACCTATCTCCCTGCATTCCGTGCGCTGGTGGAGGAGGCACACGTTGAGGGCGTGATGGGCGCTTATAACCGCGTGAACGGCGAGCCTGCCTGCGCAAGCGAATCGCTTATGGCAAAGCTGCGCGAATGGGGCTTTGACGGATATTTCGTTTCCGACTGCTGGGCGATACAGGATTTCCACCTGCACCACAAGATAACCGCCACCGCTCCAGAATCCGCCGCAAAGGCGCTGAAAGCAGGCTGTGATATCAACTGCGGCAGCACATATCTCAGCATTTTAGAGGCGCTGGATAAGGGACTTATCTCCGAGGAGGACATCCGCTCCGCCTGCGTGAGAGCGCTGCGCACGAGGATCCGTCTCGGTCAGCTTGAAGGCACTGAGTTTGACGATATCCCATATTCCGTGATATCCTGCTCCGAGCATAAGAAAGCCGCTTACGAGGCTGCGGTGAAATCTGCTGTGCTGCTGAAGAACAACGGCGTGCTGCCGCTGAACAAGGACGTACGCACCATTGCGGTCATCGGACCCAATGCAGACAGCCGTGAAGCTCTCATCGGCAACTACAACGGCACCGCCGACCGCTACGTTACTTTCCTTGTGGGCATTGAGGACAGATTCGACGGACGTGTCCTCTACGCAGAGGGCTGCCACCTTTACAAGGATCGTTGTCAGGGGCTCGGACAGGCAGGCGACCGCTACGCCGAGGCTGTTGCGGCGGCTGAAAATGCTGATGTCATCATCGCCTGCGTGGGACTTGACGCAACGTTAGAGGGCGAGGAGGGCGATACAGGCAACGAGTTCGCATCAGGCGATAAGATAGACCTGCGCCTGCCCGAAAGTCAGCGCATTCTGCTTGAAAAGCTGCGTGCCGTAGGCAAGCCTATGGTGGTGGTCCTTGCGGCAGGAAGCTCCATCAATATCGAGTGCGACTGCGACGCCCTGCTGAATATGTGGTATCCCGGACAGAACGGCGGCAAGGCGCTTGCTGCGCTGCTTTTCGGTGATATCTCCCCCTCGGGCAAGCTGCCTGTGACATTCTATGACAATGCCGATGCCCTGCCTGATTTCTGCGATTACTCCATGGCAGGCAGAACATACCGCTACTGCGGCGATGATAACGTGCTGTATCCCTTCGGATTCGGTCTCAGCTATGCGGATATCCTCTGCAGCGAGCTTTCCTATGCAGACGGCACAGTGAAGCTCACCATCACCAACCACAGCGATATCGCAGCTGAGGAGGTTGTGCAGCTCTATATCACCGCCCACGGCGTTGACGGCGCTCCGAAATATTCACTCTGCGGAATGCAGCGTGTTTCCCTCGGCGCAAAAGAGAGCCGTGAGATAACTCTCGCACTCCCTCGCTCTGCCTTTGAAACAGTGGATGAAAACGGCGTGAGGAGCATTGCGGCAAGCCATTTCACTCTGTATGCAGGCACATCCCAGCCTGATCTTGTCAGCCTTGCTCTAGGCGCTGCGCCCTGTGTAAATACAGAAATTATGCTGTAACTTCTTGACAAACGATCAAAACTATGCTAAAATAACAACGGACTGAACGGGGAGCTTCAAAGGCAGACACCGCCGAGGCTGAGAGTGCGCAGGTCACAGCGCAGACCCATGGGAGATAACTCCCGATACCTGATTCGGATAATGCCGACGTAGGAAATAATGTTCGTTTTAGACATTTCATGCGTGCTGATATCCGTCGGCACGCATTTTTATTCCGCTGACGATTATGATGAAAGTATAAAAGTCCGATACCCGATGTCACTAAGGGATTCGGACTTTTTGTTTTCTCTGCGATACGGAAGATCAATTCGGAAAGAAGGAGTTTTATTATGAACAATTCAAATAATCACAAAAAGGTACTGGCACTCGTGGAGGGTGCCGTAATGGTGGCACTGGCGACGGTACTGTGTTATCTCAGGGTAGTCAAATTTCCATGGGGCGGCGGCATCACGGTGCTGTCTATGCTTCCGATAACGGTTTACAGCATCAAGCATGGAATCAAAAACGGACTGATGGTGTCCTTTGTATTCTCGCTGATACAGCTGGGACAGGGCGCTATCGACGGTCTTTTCGGCTGGGGACTCACCCCTGTTATGCTGATCGCCTGCATTTTGCTTGACTACATACTGCCTTTCCTCGTGCTGGGTCTAGCGGGAATCCTCCGCAGAAAAGGTACAACAGGCTGGCTCGCAGGCACCGCAGGCGTGGTGGTGATGAGATTCCTTTCCCACTTCCTCAGCGGCGTGGTGATATGGCACTACGCAGGAAAGCTCTGGGAGGGCTTCGTCACTGACAACGAGTGGCTGTATTCCCTGTGCTATAACGGCGCATATATGCTGCCCGAGCTTATCTTCACTATGATAGGTGCGGCTGTACTGTTCAATGTTCCGCAGACAAGAAAGCTGTTCGCGCCTGTTACAAGCGAATAATATTGACATATCCCCGATATCGGTGTATACTGGTATCTGGGATCATATTATTCCAAAGGAGAAACATGATGAAAAAGCTGAAAGCAATAATTGCTGCACTCACTATTATTTCAATATGCGCCTTATCCGCTTGTGCTGACGACTTATCCGATAACAGCACAACCGCTGAGATGACCGCCGATATAGTCACAGAAGAAACGCCATATACCACACAGGCGACAACCCAGACATCACCTGAGGATATCGCCGTTACCGCTATCAACTATAGTCAGCAGGAGATTCAGATGCTTCTTACTGATTTCGGCAGCTTCTGCTATTCCTATGTAGACGGAAAGGCATTCCGACAAGGCAATGGCTATGATACATCGGACTTCATCACCGAGACCATTATTCGCGAGGACGGCAGCACCTACGAGGATATATGGTACAGAGTAACAGACGAGGCTGTAACAGACTATCAGTCGCTTATCGCTCTCGGATCTCAGTACTGCACAGAAGATATGCTCAATTCCATCAAACATATCCTCGATCACAACTATAAGGAGCAGGATGGCAGGTTGTATGTGTGGCAGCATGCAGGCTCAGACGGAAGTCTCATGGGTGTAGACTATGCCTATGTGACCTCAGTGGAACAGGATGGATGGTCTCTGATCGTCCATATGAACGCTTTCGGCAGCAAAGATAACTGGGATACCGAGGAGGACTACAACAAAACGTTTGAAGTGCAACTAACCCGCGAAGATGGCATACTTAAAGTGGATGTATGTGACACGGGAGAGCAGGACTATATCGCTTATGCTTACATGCACTCTTATGACGATCCTCTGCAATAAGTCACAATCACCAAAATTATGCTATATATACAGAAAAACATTTGTATATTGGTCAGATTGACAAAATACGAGGTTTTGAATATAATAGAATAGTAGAAACAACGGCGTTTCACTCAGGGTATAAGTGTACCCTCGGCGGAACGCCTTTACTTTTGTTATCATTCTATTCTTCGGAGGTACTTATGGCAGACAATTTCGATGTTATGGAGCAGTTCGGCATTGATGTTTTCAACGAGAACACCATGCGACAGCGCCTGCCCAAGATCATATACAAGCAGCTGAAGCAGACCATCGACGAGGCAAAGGAGCTTGACAGCAGCATTGCAGATGTTGTTGCAAGTGCTATCAAGGACTGGGCTATCGAAAAGGGCGCAACTCACTTCACTCACTGGTTCCAGCCTATGACAGGAATCACCGCCGAAAAGCATGATAGCTTCATCACCCCCATGGGCGACGGCACCGTTATCATGGAATTCTCGGGCAAGGAGCTTATCAAGGGCGTATCCGACGCTTCTTCTTTCCCCTCGGGCGGTCTGAGAGCCACCTTTGAGGCAAGAGGCTACACCGCATGGGATCCCACATCCTATGCCTTCGTGAAGAACGGCTCGCTGTATATCCCCACCGCCTTCTATTCCTATGGCGGAGAGGCTCTTGATAAGAAAACTCCCCTGCTGCGCTCAATGGACGCTGTTTCCACTCAGGCGCTGCGCATCCTGCGGCTTTTCGGAAACGACACCGTAAAGAGAGTAGTTCCCACCGTCGGCGCAGAGCAGGAATACTTCCTCGTAGACAAAAAGACCTACGATCAGCGCAAGGATCTGATCTTCACAGGCAGAACACTGTTCGGCGCTCCCGCGCCCAAGGGACAGGAGATGGACGATCATTACTACGGTTCCATCAAGGCGCGCGTTGCGGATTACATGAAAGATCTCGACGAGCATCTGTGGCGACTCGGTATCACCTCCAAAACAAAGCACAACGAGGTAGCTCCCGCACAGCATGAGATGGCTCCGCTGTTTGCGCCCTGCAATCTCTCCTGCGATCAGAACCAGCTCACCATGGATATCATGAAAAAGGTTGCTCTGGAGCATGGCCTTGTCTGCCTGCTGCACGAAAAGCCCTTCGCAGGTATAAACGGCTCGGGCAAGCACGATAACTGGTCACTCGCTACAGATACGGGCAAGAATCTGCTGGATCCCGGCAAATCTCCCATGGATAACGCGCAGTTCCTCACCTTCCTCGCAGCCATCATTAAGGCTGTGGATGAATACCCCGAGCTGCTGAGAATGTCCGTTGCCACCGCAGGAAACGATCACCGTCTTGGCGCAAACGAGGCGCCTCCCGCTATCGTTTCCATATTCCTCGGTGAGGATCTGGAGGCAGTCATCGAGCATCTCATCGAGGGTACGGATTACACCACCGAGAGATCCATGTTCAACGTGGGCGTGTCCTCTCTCCCCAGCTTCCCTAAGGACGCTACGGACAGAAACCGTACCTCGCCCTTTGCCTTCACAGGCAACAAGTTCGAGTTCAGAATGTGCGGCTCCTCGCTGAATATCGCAGGCCCCAACACGGTGCTGAACACCATCGTTGCAAACTCCCTGAAGGAATTTGCGGATGAACTGGAAAACGCCGACAACTTCACCGAGGCTCTGCATGAGCTGCTGGTGCGCACCATCAAGGAGCATAAACGTGTTATCTTCAACGGCAACGGCTACGGTGATGAATGGTGCCGTGAGGCGGAAAACAGAGGTCTGCCGAACTTCAAGTCCACCATCGACGCCATCCCTGCACTCACCTCGCAGAAGAGCATAAACCTGTTCAAGAAATTCGGCATCTACACCGAAATAGAGCTGCACGCAAGAGCCGAGATACATCTCGAAAACTACGCAAAGGCAGTGAATATCGAGGGTCTTACCGCTGCGGATATGGCTCGCACCGAGATACTCCCCGCGGTTATGAAGTACACAAAGGAAGTCTGCGATATTGCGGCAAGCAAGAAGGCTATCGGCATAGAGCCTTCCGTGGAGCTTGCTCTGGCAGGAAAACTGAACGATCTGACAGTTTCCCTTGCTGAGCGCATCGACGCTCTCAGCGACGCCATCGTAAAAGCACAGTGCACCGATGAATCCTACGCAAAGGCAGTAGCCTACCACAACTACGTTTTCCCTGCAATGCAGGAGCTGCGTGCCGTGGTAGACGAGCTTGAAACAAAGGTTGACGAGCACTGCTGGCCCTTCCCCACCTACGACGAGCTGCTTTACAACATCTGATAATGCATTGATGTTTCATAATTCAAAAGGGCGGAATATATCCGCCCTTTTTATTGTAGAAGCGATATTGCAACGCACCTGTAAATCGGAATTTGCCAGCGACGCCGAGCGATGCTCGGCTTACGCGGGGCGCAAACTCCATTTCGATTTTCCCTTAAGGAAAATCGATTTTGCTGCGCAAAACCATTCCGTTTGCCACTGATCTCCTTTTAAAATGTGCATTTTTCCGTAGGGGCGACCCAAGGTCGCCCCTACGAATGATTTGCAATTAAATAGCATCTAAAAATTCCGATTTACGCCTTCTTCACAGGGATCCATATCTCCCCGTATTCCTTATCAAGATACACCTCAAGGTTGTAGTTTCCCGTAAGCTTGTATTCCTTACAGTTGGGTACCCATTCGCTCCATATTTTAGTGTTTACATCCTGAAGCGCTTTCGGACATTCTCCTCTATAAGGGAACACCGCCCATGTGCCAGCGGGGATAACTCTCGTGGTGTAGCCCTCGGGAATCTCATTCCAGGGCATGTAAAGATCAGCAATGAGGTAATCGAAATCCTTGCCGTCGCTGTCAAAGCAGACTCCAAAAACTCCTCTCACTATCTCACCGCCGCCCTCACGGTAATGCTCCTCCCAGAATTTCGGTATCTCCTGATAGGATGTATCGGTGTTGAACCTCCTCGACCTTCCAATTACCGTAAACTGTTCCTTTTCAACTATTTTGTACTCCAGCTTATTTCCGCCCTCCAATGTAAGCTTTATCCTTAAAGGTGCGAACGCCTTAAGGTGCGCACCCTTCTCCTTTGCGGCAGACGGAGAGATGCCATGAAACTTCGTGAATGCCCTTGTGAAGCTGTCGGGTGAATCGTAGCCGTACTTCACTGCGATATCTATCACCCGTGCATCCTCTGCGGAAAGCTCCTGCGCTGCGCAGGTGAGCCGCCTCATGCGGATATATTCGCCAACCGTGAAGCCACACAGCACGCCGAATATCTTCTGGAAATGGAACGCGGAAACATACGCCTCTGCTGCGATATCCGTTATCTGCAGCTCCTCCGTAAGATTATCCTCGATGTACTGTATAGCATTCTGCAGTCCTTCAATAAGTCCGTTCATGATATGTCCATCCTTCCTCTGCCGTGATATCATTCTATCACAGATACCTCGCCGCTGCCCGACTTTTTGTGCTTACCTCTGCAGGTATAAATATGATACACCATTTTTTGTGATATGTAAAGTGGAATTGTAATATCGCTTGTCTTTTCTGCATAAGATTCCGAAAAGGGAGGTTATTCTATGAAAAAACATAATATCAGCGATCTTCTGCTCTACGTCATTTCTGCGGAACTTATCGGCGTGGTATCCGCACTGCTTTCGGGCGGCTTTTCCGACTTCTATGATGTCTACAAGGAGCCACCGCTGCTGCCGCCTGCATGGGTATTTCCCGTGGTGTGGACGATACTCTACGCGCTCATGGGCATCTCGGCTTATCTCATACATATCGAGCCTAAGGAAACAGAGGGCAGGCGCACGGCACTCACTACCTACTGGGTGCAGCTTATGATAAACTTCTCCTGGAGCATAGTGTTCTTCAGGTTCGAGCTGCTGTGGGGGTCTGTGGTGGTGATACTGGCGCTGCTCGTTGCAGTGATAGTGATGGTGGTGAGATTCCGCAGGATAAGCACAGCCGCCGCATACATCAATATTCCGTATATTCTGTGGCTGCTGCTTGCGACTTATCTCAACATAGCTACTGCGGTGATAAACTGAGCTATAAAATAACAGATCCAGAGAAGTTTAGTTCTTTGGATCTAGTTTATAATCTCATAGATAAATCGGAATTTACCAGCGACGCAGTGACGCTGCGCTTACACTGCTTACGCGGGGCGCAAACTCCATTTCGCATTCCCCTAATGGGAATGCGATTTTGCTGCGCAAAACCACTACGTTTGCCACTGATCCCCTTTTAAAATGCGCC
>JAZKZL010000286.1:0-3029 GCA_045612645.1 Oscillospiraceae bacterium | reverse complement strand
ATAATCTCCGAGCTTGAAGTGCTTTGCAATCTGCACCGCAGAGATAATTTCTCCGCCGCCGAAATGATGAATTGCGTTAATCAGCTTATGGAGTGCTATAAGGGTGACGAAAAGATAGCTCTTGCCAAAACTGCCGAGCTTTGCGGAATATCCGAGGAGCAGATAGGCAGATATATGAAAATAGGCAAGCTCACAGCAGAGTGGCTTGACGCTCTGAACAACGACCGAGTACCCTTTGCGGCTGCGGCTATCCTTGCGGAACTTGATGAGGATATTCAGCACAGGGCTTATGAGGTAGTGACACAGCATAAAACACAGCTCACAAAGGCACTTGTCGAAAAGCTGCTTGCAGAAAAGTCAAGCCTTGACAGCGTAAGGATCGAAGAAATCCTTACCGCTAACGAAAAGGTGTCTATCAAAATTTCAAAGGGAATTATCACCGATTATCTTTCGGGCAAATCCGAAACGGAGATCTCCCATATCATAGAACAGGCTATAAAGCAGTATTATGGAGGACAGAATGGCTAAATCAAGATTGACGGAGGTTGAGGAGATATTCGACCGAAAGCTGAAAAAGCTCCGCACTCCGCAGCAATGGGAAACAGCCTTGAAAGCCACATCGAATTTCTGGAAAATAACCTTTTGCGAGGCAATGCTGCTGTTAGAGCAGCTCCCCAAAGCAAAGGTATGTGCCACTTATGAGGTGTGGAACAAGGTCGAAAGATATGTAAAGCGTGGCGAACGCTCTGCTGCCGTATTCACTAGCAGACAGGACACCAAGCTCAAATATCTTTTCGATATATCACAGACCAAAGGAAAGGCTATCACTCCCAAGTGGAAGATGACCGAGGTTATTGCCGACGGCATAGTCGGCAAGTACAATTCAGAAAATCCCGAAAATGTTGAAAGTTTTGAAGAATATTTGCAAAAAGTGCTTGACAAAAAGTTAGTTATGCTATATAATTATAATAGCAAACTATATGCAAATATCGCCGCCGATCCAAGAACGGCAGCCCTCATAGCAGAGAGCGTCCGTTGTATAGTAATGACACGGTGCGGGATTGATGAAAAGTATAGCTTTGCGGCTATAACCGAGCTGAACATACAACCTGCGATTTTAGTAGAGCTGGGTAATACGGCAACGGAGATAGCAAAAGAGTTACTAACGGACATCGACCGAATAATAAGGAGGAAAGAATATGAGCAATACAGTAATCTACGCCGAGGACATCTACGATATCCCTTGCGAGGAGAAGAACGGACTTCTTTACCCCACATTCAAGAGTCAGGGACGGGAGGAGCTGTCGATATGGGCGAGAAAGGCTCTCGATCTGACAGCGGAGATGGACAGAACGGCACTCGACCTCATCAATATGAGTGGACTTTACCGCACAATATGGGAGGAGATAGCAGCAGCGTCCGAGGAGGAATACAGCTCGACGGTGGAGATAATGAAAAAGAAATATCCCCGAACGGAGAGCTGGGAACAGCAGGCACAGCAGAACGAGGAGATATTCTCGGCAGCGAGAGCAGCGAGGTGGGATTACCTCCGAGCAGCGGTGAAATGGCTGATAGCAGCCTGTTGGGAACAGGAGGAACTGTCGGAGATAAAGAAGATAACCCTGAAATCAATGACAGCAGCTTAACCGAAGATACAACTGAATATGATAAGGCGGAGTTCGATGAAGAAGCGGACTCCGCTTTTTATTATCCCGATGAAGATGACGAGCCTTTGCAGATGAGCCTTTTCGGCGAAGATGAGCCAAAACAGAACACACCTGATCCGAATTATTCCTTTTTCGTAAGTAAGCCAAGATATGAGGTCCGTGACGAAAATATCGGCACCCATACAAGGCGGGAGCTGCTGCTTGATGAAATTATGCGTGGTAGTGGCTTTCAGGACGGCAAATTCCGCATAGAACAATTCTATAAGGATAACAACCCGTCTATTGATGAGCTTGCAAAGATGATGAAAAAAGAATACGGTGTGGGCGGACACACCTGCAACGGAGATATTAGCTATGCGGATCACGACGGTAGCGGAATTAAAATCACGCTTGATGTAAACGACGAAAATCTGATAGTTAAATACAGTTGGACTGAGGCTGCCCGTTGTGCTGCGGAGCTTATGAAGGCTGGGCAGTATATCACGCAAAAGGATATTGATAACCGTATCCATAATGCAAAGTTCCATCTGCGTAACGGCTATGGCAGACCTTTTGATAGCTTTTATTATGAGAATGCCGTAAAGACGCTTGCTCTGTATAATATTCCTCTTGATGAGGTCCTCGGAGTAGAGGGTATGAGTGAGCTTAATGATATGTTTTATCAGCTTTACGATGACAAGTGTGCCATTCTGGAACAGCCAACCACATCGACACCCTACCCTGTTGAGAATGCCCGTGCCAATAAGCTGACAGATCTTCGTTTGAGATTTTCACAAGAGAATGACTTTTATCTGACCGCCTATGTTGACGGAGAAGATGTCATTATCAGGACATTAGGTGATGATAAAGCCGATGTTGTGAGATACCTTACCACTAACGGCATTACCGTAACGGGATATGAGGATAACGATGTGCGACAACACGATGTTGTGGGACACGGTGTCGCAGTCGAAGCTGGTATGCGCAGCGTCCGTGCTGCGCTTGGGCTTCGACAGCAGCAACATCCTGTTGCTGCACCTTATCTCACACAGGAGGAAATAAAGAACAACCTTAAAGTCGGTGACTATATCCGAGATAAGGAGGATCAGATACTCCAAATCACAAGCATTGACGGCGAGTTTTCTATTGCTTACAAAATAATAATGGGACAAAGCCTCCTTGCAGATAGCGGTGCTATATTCGGCAGGTGGAAACAATCTATCGGAGATATTGAGCTGCTGTCAGAGCAGGAGGTCAATGCGATAATAAACGGCGAGGCAACGCTTTCCTCAAAGCCTACCGAACAGGAAATCAGAGCAAATCTCAAAGTCGGTGACTATTTCAGAAATGAGGACGGCGAAATCCTACGCATTGTATCTGTCG
>JAZKZL010000285.1:0-2791 GCA_045612645.1 Oscillospiraceae bacterium | reverse complement strand
CAGGATGACAGAGTCTGCGCATATACCGAGCTTATGGCGATTCTAGGTGCAAAATCTCCTAAGAGAACAGCAGTTGCTGTCCTCACTGATAAGGAAGAGACAGGCAGCGATGGCAATACAGGTCTCTGCTCCGCATATCTGAAGTATTTTATCGCTGATCTTGCTGCTTGCTTCGGCGCAGAGGGAAGAACAGTGCTTTCTGCATCCAAATGCCTTTCTGCAGACGTTAATGCTGCTTATGATCCCACATTCCCCGATGTTTTTGAGAAGAACAACAGCGCAGTGCTGAACGGCGGCGTTTGTGTGACTAAGTATACAGGCTCCCGTGGCAAGAGCGGCACATCCGATGCAAGTGCAGAGTTCGTCGGCGAGATCAGAGCGCTGCTCGATAAGAAGGGCGTTATCTGGCAGACAGGCGAGCTGGGAAAGATCGACATCGGCGGCGGCGGAACTGTTGCTGCATATATCGCAAATCTTGATGTAGATACCATTGATGTGGGCGTTCCCGTGCTTTCCATGCATGCTCCATTTGAAATGACTGCTAAGACCGATGTATATGCTGCATTCAAGGCATTTGAAGCGTTTATCAACGCATAATTTCTGATAATCACCCCATTTTGTGCATAGACATATTATGTATTGAATGGGGGGATATTCATGTTTTCGGATAGTAAAAGAAGGCTGCTGCGAACGATTGGAAAACGACTAATAGCTGTAGCATTGGTGTTCTTAGGTATATTCATACTTGTGGATATGAGTCTGAGACCGATCGTAGAGACGATTAACGCCTATCAGTGCAGGCTTATGGTTACTGATTTGATAAATACAGCTGTCAGCGAGGAACTGCAGCGGGAGGATATATGCTATTCAAAGCTCGTTGAGCTGCAGGAAAACCATGACGGCGAGATTGTTTCCGTACAGAGCAATGTGCTGAATATCAATCATCTGAAAACTAATATTTCATCCCGTCTTGATCGTGAACTTCAGCGAATATCAGCTATTGAGATAGGCATTCCCGTTGGTACACTGTTAGGAATACAGCTCCTTCACGGAAAAGGCTTTGATGTGGGGATGACGGTACATCCTGTTGGATACGCAGCGACCCGCATCATCAGTGAGTTCACAGAGGCAGGTATCAACCAGACACGGCACCGTATCATTATAGAGATAAAGGCATCTTTAGATGCGGTGATACCGGGTTTCTCATCTGATGTTACTGTGGTAACTTCGATCGTGGCAGCGGAAACCGTTATAATCGGACGAGTGCCTGATGCATATACGCATGTTGTTTCGTCGGATTCCGATCTTGTCGGTACGTTGGAGGACTACGAAGCCGAAACATATTAGGAGGATATTTTGGAACTTAATGTTGCAAAAAAACGTGCTGCAGAACTTCGCACGATAATTGAAAAGCATAACCACAATTACTACGATCTTGACGCCCCAACTATCGAGGACGATGAATATGACGCCCTTATGCGTGAGCTTCGTGGCATAGAGAATGAATATCCTGAGCTGCTTACAGCGGATTCTCCCACACAGAGAGTCGGCGGCACTGCTGCCACCACCTTTGAAAAGGTGCAGCACGCTGTTCAGATGGGCAGTCTGCAGGATGTGTTCAGTGTAGACGAGGTAAGCGATTTTATCAGCAGGGTATCCGAGCATAATGCAAATGAATATGTTGTAGAGCCTAAGATAGACGGACTTTCTGTGTCTCTTGAATATGAGAACGGACTATTTGTACGCGGCTCTACCCGTGGCGATGGCTTTATCGGCGAGGATATCACGCAGAATTTAAAGACCGTTCGCTCCATACCGCTCAGATTGAATGAAGAGATTCCCTTTATTGAAGTCCGTGGCGAGGTTTATATGTCCCGTGCAAGCTTTGCCGCTCTTTGTGAGGAGCAGGAGCGCAAGGGCGAGCAGCTTCCCAAGAATCCGCGAAACGCAGCTGCAGGCTCTCTCAGACAGAAGGACAGCCGTATTACTGCACAGAGAAAGCTCGATATATTCTGCTTTAATGTTCAGCGTATTGAGGGCAAGGAGCTGAAGTCTCACTCTGAATCGCTCGAATACATGAAGCAGCTCGGCTTTGCTGTCATCCCTGATTATGTGGTATGTCACAGCGGGGAAGAAGTAGTTGCAAAAATCAACGCTATAGGAGACAGCCGCAGAGAACTTCCGTATGATATTGACGGTGCCGTAGTTAAAGTGAACGATTTCGCTCTCAGAACTGAGATCGGCTCTACCACCAAAGTTCCCAAGTGGGCAGTGGCGTTCAAATATCCCCCCGAGGAGAAGGAGACCACTCTTAATGAGATCGAGATAAATGTCGGCAGAACAGGAGCGCTCACTCCCGTTGCGATATTTGACCCTGTTTTCCTTGCAGGTACTACTGTATCCCGTGCCATCCTGCATAATCAGGATATCATCACTGATAAGGATATCCGTGTTGGTGACAGGATAGTCGTGCGTAAGGCAGGCGATATTATCCCTGAGGTAGTTCGTTCGGTATCCCATGCGGAGAAGTCAGAGCCTTATTATATTCCGAATATCTGTCCCGTGTGCGGTGCTGAGGCACTCCGTGACGAAGATGAGGCTGTTATCCGTTGTCAGAATTTCGATTGCCCTGCGCAGCTGCTGCGTTCTATTGAGCATTTCGCATCCCGAAACGCAATGAATATAGACGGCTTAGGTGAGGCTATCGTTGAGCAGCTTGTAAACGAGGGGCTTATCAAAACTGTTGCAGATCTTTATGAACTCGATCTGCAGGAGCTGATGGCTCTTGACC
>JAZKZL010000284.1:0-1636 GCA_045612645.1 Oscillospiraceae bacterium | reverse complement strand
CCGTTGAGGATACCTGCGATCTCATCAATCTCGTTAGCCTCAAGACAGGTGTGAATAGGCTTGATAACGGGGATTCCGCCGCCTACGCTTGCCTCAAAGAAGAAGTTTACGTTCTTTTCCTTTGCGATAGCGAGAAGCTCAGCGCCCTTTGCTGCCACCAGCTCCTTATTTGAGGTGACAACGCTCTTGCCTGCCTCCAGTGCAGACTTAACATAAGGATAGGAGAACTTGAGACCGCCGATAACCTCAGCAATAACAGTTACCTCAGGATCGTTCAGGATGATATCAAAATCCTTTACGAACTTATCCTTATAAGGGCTATCCTCGAAATCTCTGATATCAAGTATGTACTTGATATCAAGCTCACAGCCTGCCTTCTTTTCAAGGCTCTCCTTATTCTTGTAGAAGACCTCGACAGTACCGGAGCCAACTACGCCGTATCCCAGTACAGCAATCTTTTCCATGTGAAAAACATCCTTTCCCCGGAAGCCAATGCATATTCAGCCAATGGCCCTGTCACCCCGTAATTCGGCGCTCCGTGCGGTCAAAAGCGAAAAAATCGCATAATACTCCCTTGTTCTGTTTATTATCTTATTTATTATAGCACAACGCTGCACATTTTTCAAGTAGTTTTTACCTGCGATTTCAAATTACGCTAAAACAACTCAGCTTTTCAGTACAGCCTCGATCATTTCCTTTTCTTCGGCGGAAAACTCAGTCTTATAAACTGCCTCGACATTATCAATGATCTGAGCAGGCTTAGACGCACCGATAAGCACAGTTGTAACGGCAGGATTGCTCAGCACCCATGAAAGCGCCATCTGAGAGAGCTTCTGACCTCTTGCCGCTGCGATATCATTCAGCTTATTGAGCTTTGCCACCATTGCGTCATTCAGCTGATCCTTGATCCATGTTCTGCCCTTGCCTACTCTGGAATCCTCGGGGACACCGTTGAGATATCTGTCGGTCAGGAAGCCCTGATAAAGCGGTGAGAACACTGCAAGTCCGAAGCCGTTTTCGATCGCGTACTTATCCAGACCGTCGTTCTCTATCCAGCGGTTGAGCATGGAATAGCTCGGCTGATTCACGATGAACGGTGTGCGAAGCTCCTTGAATATCGGCAGAATCTGCTTCATCTGCTCGGAATTATAGTTGGATACTCCCACATAAAGCGCCTTGCCCTGTCTTACGATGTGATCCAGTGCCAGTGCGGTCTCCTCGATGGGAGTCTCCCCGGGATCGGGTACATGGTGATAGAAGATATCCACATATTCGAGTCCCATGCGCTTCAGCGACTGATCCAGTGAGGATATCAGGTACTTGCGGGAGCCGTTCTTATCGCCGTAGGGGCCGGGCCACATATCATAGCCCGCCTTTGTGGAAATGCACATCTCGTCACGGTACGCTCTCATGCCACGGTCGAGTATCTTGCCGAAGTTCTCCTCGGCAGAGCCGTTATAGGGGTTACCGTAATTATTGGCAAGGTCGAAGTGGGTTATACCGAGATCAAATGCGGTATGCACCATGTTCTCCATGTTGGCAAGATTATCAAGATAGCCGAAATTCTGCCAGAAGCCGAGGGATACGGCGGAGAGCTTCAAGCCGCTCTTTCCGCAGCGGTTATAGAGCATTTTGT
>JAZKZL010000283.1:0-1636 GCA_045612645.1 Oscillospiraceae bacterium | reverse complement strand
GGTGCATT
Source organism: Oscillospiraceae bacterium (assembly GCA_045612645.1). Classification (GTDB taxonomy): domain Bacteria; phylum Bacillota; class Clostridia; order Oscillospirales; family Ruminococcaceae; genus CAG-115. The sequence continues at coordinate 1,628 of JAZKZL010000283.1, read as the reverse complement.
TTAAAAGGGGATCAGTGGCAAACGGAATGGTTTTGCACAGCAAAATCGCATTCCCATTAGGGGAATGCGAAATGGAGTTTGCGCCCCGCGTAAGCCGAGCATCGCTCGGCGTCGCTGGCAAATTCCGATTTGTCTATAAAAATTATATATCTGAAACAAACGCTTGTCAACACTTGAAAAACAGCCGCGTTTTTGCTATACTTATAATAACGAAAAAGAAAGGCAGATAAGATATGAAAAGCATGAAATCATTCAGCGCACTGGATATAATCAACCGTGTGATAGACGAAAGCGTCCGTGAGGGCGATATCTGTATAGACGCCACTGCAGGCAGGGGACATGATACTCTGCACCTGTGTAAGCTCGTGGGAGACAGCGGCAAGGTGGTCGCATTCGATATCCAGCAGGATGCGGTGGACAGCACAAAGGCTCTGCTGGAGGAGAACGGAGTGGCTCACAGAGCGGAGGTGCGGCTTCAGAGCCACAGCGAGATGGACAGCCTTTTTGAGGAAAACAGCGTTTCCTTCATCACGTTCAACTTCGGTTGGCTGCCAAAGGGAGATCATAATATCTTCACACAAAAGGAGACCAGTATAGAGGCGATAGAAAAGGGACTGAAGCTGCTAAAGAACGGCGGCATAATGTCGCTGATAATCTATTACGGCAGGGAGACAGGCTTTGAGGAGCGTGACGCGCTGCTGGAATTTCTCCCCACTCTCGACAGCAGACAGTATACCGTGGTGGAGATGCCCTTCGTGAACCGTCCGAATTGCCCGCCTATCCCGATAATCATTATTAAGGACAGTACAATCTGATATCAACATATTACTCGCCGCATAGCATAAGGCACAACGCCGTATGCTGTGCGGCTTTTTTGTGCAGAAAACAGCGGCGTATGCCGTCGTGACAGGGTGAGACTTTGATTTTGCTGTCAACTGGAAATTATATGTGAGAAAAATCGTCGAAATCCGTTAAGATTATGTTAAGAAACACGGATTTTACAGATGCTAAAATGATACAATATACCGCTTACTTGCGCTTGTAGAGCGGAAAATCGCTGTTTGCAAAACTGAAAACGTCAAATGGTAAATAATAGAAAAATATGGAAAAACATATTGACACTAAACCCAGTTTATGGTAACATAAGATTGTAAAAAATACATCGGAGGTATTAAAATGACGAATCAGATCAAAGTATTAATCGGTAACGACACCGCAGATTGCGGTATGGCATGGGCAGGCGCTATGAAGGCTGCGGGAATGTATGCGATCACCCGACGCTGTGACGGAAATTCAGTGCTGAACTCCATCAAATCAGAAACTCCCGACGTGGCAGTTCTGGATGAGAAGATGCCCTTCTGTGATGCGATCGAGGTGATCCGCCGCCTGAAGATGGAGAAGAAATTCGTTCCCGCAGTTATCGTGGTGACGAGTCTCTGCACTCCTCAGCTTGAGCGTGAGGCGCTTGCCGCAGGTGCAGCCTGCGTGATGGTGAAGCCCATCGATCCGCAGTATCTCACCACTAAGGTATCTCAGCTGTGCGGCTTTGAAAGTGAGCCTATGGCGGTGCCTGACGAGACCGATCTCGAATGCGCGGTGACCGAGATAATCCATCAGGTGGGTATCCC
>JAZKZL010000282.1:0-24883 GCA_045612645.1 Oscillospiraceae bacterium | reverse complement strand
TTCGCTGTTTCATCTGCTGGGCTATGACCATGTGGACAGCGAGGAGGACGAAAAGCTGATGTTCGGCAAGCAGGACAAGGTGCTGGAAAAGCTGGGCATCACCCGTGAGTGATATGAAAAAGTTCCTCAAAGGCTTCGTCTATGCAGGCAGAGGCTTTCTGCACTGCCTCAGCGAGCGGAATTTCCGATTCCATCTGTGCGCAGCGGCTATAGTGATATTCGTGGCGGCAGGCTTTTATGAGCTGACCCGTGGCGAGTGGGCGGTACTTTTGCTGACCATCGGACTTGTACCTGCACTGGAGGCGGTGAACACTTCTCTCGAACGCCTGTGCGACAGGGTAGACGAGCAACAAAATGAGCTTATCCGCCATGCAAAGGACTGTGCGGCGGCAGCGGTGCTTATCGCAGCGGTAGCCGCAGTAGCGGTGGGAATATCGCTCTTCGGTGACGGCGAGCGCCTGATGGCTATGCTGCGCTATTTCTTCTGTGACGCTTTTCATGCCGTGCTGCTGCTTGCCGTTATTGCAGGCGCAGTGATGGTGGTGTTTATTCCCGAAAGACATAAGAAATAAAAAAAGGACGGAATCGGTTTCCGTCCTTTATGTTTATTACTCTGCGAGTTTTGATGCGATATATTCGCTGACCTCGTTCTCCTTTATGCCCAGCACAAAAGCAAACTCACGGTCTATTAAGGATTCTGCTGATTTCATCGCCTTTTCGTCTGCGGAAAGCAGCTTTTTTCCTTGTTCAAGTCGCTGTTGTCTTTCAAGATACAGTGAGTGCAGCATGCTGATGATACGGCGGTAATCTCCGCTGCTCAGTACCTCGTTGAATACATTTTTGCGGTGATCCTCGGTATTGCCCCAGTCAGGCTGTTCGCCTTTCATGCCGTCGATCAGTTCATCTATCTCATCTTTGGTCAGCAGGCGGCGCAGCTTAATTTCAGCGAGATCAAGCGGCACATAATATTTTGAATTTCCCCCGTCCGCAGGGACGAGTACGCAATATTCCTTGCTCGTTACGTTGTCAAAGCTCTTTTCCTCAAAGCCGTCTATCCTGCAAATTTCAGTTGAGCGATAGATCACATGGTTTCCTGCCTGAAGCTGCATAATTACCTCCGTTTTCCAATGCTGTGGAAGCTATGCGCCGAATCTGAGCGCATTCTGTGTCATTATATTAATTTTACCACATGAGCGAATTGTTTTCAAAGGCAATAATCCACAAGATTTTGTTTCGTATATATAGCCATAATGAACAAAGCCGCCGCTCGGAATTGTACCGAACGGCGGACTTTTTTATGTCACACGCTTAAATTATGCGCAAAGGCTGCGGAGCCACTCACAAAGAGCAGTGAAGTCACAGCAGAATGTAAAGAAATTGCACATTATGTTGAACCTCCTCTTTTTATTTCCCGAGTGTGACCGGTCCCCCTCGGGATGTTTTAATTATACCACGATATGCACAGCGTTTCAATGCAAAGATATAACCAGTACAGGGGCATTTTTCATGCTTTTGCAACCTTTTCCGACGTTGTTCCGTATTATATGATAGAAGCATTATGTAGAATCATTTTCCACTTGACAGTAATGGGATAAAATGTTACAATATATTTATGATTTATTCGTTTCTACGGCAATTTTCATTAAGAAAGGATAAAAAATGGGGAAAAATAAAAAGATAATGAGGAATTTCGGCAGAGCGGCTGCGGCTATGCTCACTGCATTTGCGGTGATCTCTGCACCGTCTGTTTCACCTGATATAACGGCTTCGGCAACTGCGCAGTACGATCAGCTGCTGGAGGAATACGAAGCCCTTGCAGAGCAGTATAAGGAAGCCAGCGAGCGTCTTGAGAAAGAGATAGACGGACTCGCAGGTGATATCGAGGATAACGAATATGCGATGGGCCTTATCGAGCAGCAGATCGCAAACTACGAGACCGAGATAGAGAATTACGGCGATCTTATCACCGCCACACAGCAGAAGATATCCGACAAGGAATATGAGATATTCACTATTGGACTTGCTATCGACGACAAGGAAACAGAGATCAAGCTGACGCGCGAAGAGATAGCTCGGCTTGAGGATGAGAACGAGGCAAACCTCAAGAAGTTCGCAAAGCTCATCCGCGCGCTTTATATGAACGATGCAAGCGATAATCTGCCCATTCTCGATGGTTCGGATGACTGGTATGATTTCTTCGTATATGTTGACGTGGTGCAGAATATCAGTTCACAGAATATGGATTTCATGAACGCTCTGCTGGATGATATCCATGCTTGCGAGGACATGATCGTAAAGCTGAATAACGATATCGCGCAGCTTAACGCGGACAAGGATAACCTACGCGATCAGAAAACTGCCCTTGAAAAGGAGATGGCTGATCTCGAAGCGAAAAAGACTGAGGTGCAGGGCATTTCGGATGAGCGCTATAACAAGCTCACAGAGTACGCTCAGTATAACAAGAATCTTGAATGGCAGATCTATTCCAAGCGCAGCGAGGTTGATGATTATGAGGCGCAGATAGAGGAGACCAACAAGATAATTGAGCAGATCATCCGTGAAAAGCAGGCGGCGCTTGCGGGCGGCTATGATTACAGCTCGGATGGTTTCAGATGGCCGCTTGATATCAAGTATCAGTACATAACCACTTATTTCGGCTATGACGCATGGCGCGGCGGCAGCCACTACGGAATCGATGTTGGTAACGCAGGCATCGGCGGCGCGAACATCTATGCGGCGCAGAGCGGCGTTGTTATCACTGCTTATAATGACAGTGGATGGCATGGCGGCTACGGAAACTATGTCACTATCGACCACGGCGGCGGACTTTCCACCCTGTATGCGCACTGCTACTCCACGGTAGTTACCGAGGGACAGTATGTGGAAAAGGGCGATGTCATCGGCTATGTGGGAACCACAGGCTGGTCCACGGGAAATCATCTGCATTTTGAGACCCGTGTAAACGGCGTGGCGCAGAATCCTTTCGGCTATTCCTACGAATACGTTTAATAATTACGAGCTTCTCGCTTATGCGGGAAGCTCTTTTTATAAAGTGTCCCGTTTTGTGCTTGAATAAGCGCATAAAATATGCTACAATATCCTCACGAAAGGTGGTGCGGAAATGAAATATATCGAAGCGGTGCGCCTTGAAAAGGAAATATCTCAGCAGTCTTATCTCAATGGTATACCTGCCATACAGTGGCTGAGGGATACCTATGAGTTGGCGTTCAATAAGCCTGTCACATTCTTTGTGGGAGAAAACGGCACAGGTAAATCTACGTTGCTTGAAGGAATAGCAGTAGCTTGCGGTTTCAATCCCGAGGGTGGCGGCAGGAATTTCAACTTCAGTACCAGCGACACTCATTCCGAATTGTGCGATCTGCTTACGATATCCCGCAGCGCATACTTCCGTGACAGCTTTTTCCTGCGGGCGGAGAGTGTTTACAATACCGCAACCCATATCGAAGAAATGGATAAGCTGCCTTTTGGCCCCAAAGCGTCCGAAAGCTACGGCGGCTCGCTGCACCTTAAATCCCACGGTGAGAGTTTCATGGCGATAATAGAAAAGCGTCTCTGCGGCAACGGTCTGTATATATTCGACGAGCCTGAGGCGGCGCTGTCCCCTACACGCCAATTGGAGCTTCTCGGGCATATCAGGCGTCTGGAGCAGGAAAATTCCCAGCTTATCATTGCTACCCATTCGCCCATCCTCATGGCGTATCCCGATGCCGAGATACTGCGCTTTTCCGAGGATGGCATCATGCCCGTGTCTTACAAGCAGACCGAGCATTATCAGATAACAAAGCAGTTTCTTGATTGCCCCGAGCGTATGTTGAAGCTGATACTCGGCTGATATTTCAGAAGTTTCAGAAAAATTTTCAAAAAACTATTGCATTTTACAGGTGAGTATGCTATAATATCAAGGTATGATATCACTTGTGCCCTTTTTTAGGCACATAGAATATAAAAAGTTTTTTGGAGGATATAATAATTATGGGTATTTTTGAAATAATCAGCGCGATCGCTCTGATCCTTGCATGTGTCGTTATCACTGTTGTTGTACTTATGCAGGACAGCAAGTCCAACATGTCTCAGGCGATCAGCGGTGTAAGCGCAGATAACTTCTATCAGAAGAATGCAGGCAGAACAAAGGAAGCAAAGCTGAACAAGGCATGCACTGTTGCGGCTGTTGTGTTCTTCGTTCTTGCACTGGTGGTAAACCTTATAAATGTACATCTCGGTGGTTCCGCAGAGGACGAAGGCTCTGCAGATCCCACAACTAGCCTTGTAACAGATACAATTGCAACAGATGAAGCTGATGCGGATATCGTTGTGGATGTTCCCACAGCCACCACTGCTGAGGCTCCTGCGGCAACTACTGAAGCAGCTGCTGAATAAGATGACAAAACAGACCTTCGGGTCTGTTTTTTGTTTGCATTACTTTATGTGAAATTGAAAGAATAATGATATAGTGAAAGGAATGATATGATGAACAGCTTTAAGATATCTATTATAAATGAACTGTATTCCGCAGGCGGAAAGGGGCTTACCTCAAGGCAGCTTGCAGGCAGACTCGGAATCACCAAAAAAGGCATGAAGAAGCTGGATACGGCGCTTAAGGAAATGAAGAACCACGGCGATATCACAATAAAAAAGGATACCATGTGGCTGAAGAATGCAGGAGCGTATTTCGAGGCGACTATCACCCGTGTTACGCCAAAATCAGGCTTTATGACTGCGAATGATGTGCCTGTGGAGTATTTCGTGCGCGGTCGTGATATGATGGGTGCAATCCCCGGCGATGTGGTGCTTGCAAGAAAGATAGCCGATGCGGATGAATATAACCGCTCGCCTGTTGCGGTGGTGCTGGGCGTGCTGCAGGAGAGCGATATGCTGCTTACGGGCGTTATCGTGCCTGCGGGCAATAAACTGATGGTGCTGCCCGATAAGCTGTGCGATGAGCCGCTTGTTATCTCCAAAACAGGTAAGAATCTGCTGCATGTGGGCGATAAGGTCGTCTTTGCAATCAAAAAGAGAGGCGAACGACACTTCGATCACACCGTGACCATCGTTGGCGGATTTGGCTCCTGTGAAAATGCAAAGGCGGGCGCTCAGGCGTATATGCTGGCGAACGGACTGCACACCGAGTTCCCCGAGCCTGTTCTGCTGGAGGCAAACCGTATAGATATCGATGAGCCTGAGGAGGACGAGGTAAACCGTCGTCTTGATCTGCGCGGCGAGCCTATTTTCACGATTGATGGCGCAGATACAAAGGATATCGACGATGCGATCAGCATTGTAAAGACGGATAAATGTTATAAGCTGGGCGTGCATATCGCAGATGTATCGCATTATGTGCGCAAGGGTACTGCACTGGATGATGAGGCATATGCAAGAGGTACTTCCATCTACTATGCAGATCAGGTGGTGCCTATGCTGCCGAAGCAGCTTTCAAATGGCATATGCTCGCTTAATCCGCAGGTGGATCGTCTTGCGTTCTCCTGCATGATGGAGGTGAGCTTTCAAGGCAAGCTACTGGGCTACAAGTTCGCAAAATCCGTTATCCGCAGCCGTGTGAAGGGCGTTTATGCAGAGGTCAATAAGATACTGGACGGCAGTGCAGACGAGGATATCAAGGCGAAATATGCGATGGTGATAGATAAACTGCCCATAATGCAGGAACTGGCTGCGATACTTGAAAAGAACAGAGAAAACCGCGGCGCTCCCGAGATCGACACTGTAGAGAGCAAGATAATCACCAATGCAGAGGGCATTTGTATCGATGTAAAGCCCCGTGAACGTGGCGTTTCGGAGAAGATAATCGAGGAATTCATGCTGATGGCGAACAACGCGGCAGCGTCTCTTGCCATGAAAGAGAAGATGCCGTTCGTTTACCGTGTGCATGAGGCTCCCACATCGGAAAAGCTGCTGCAGCTGGGTGATACGCTGACGGCTCTCGGCATAAATCCTGAGGGTATCACTGAAAAGTCCACTGCCGCTGATCTTGCAGCGGTGCTGAAAAACAGCGTGGACAGCGACAAGTACGCAGTGATAAACCGTATTGTTCTGCGCACGATGATGAAGGCAAAGTACAGTGAGGAGCCGCTGGGTCATTACGGACTTGTAATGCCCGAATATGCGCATTTCACTTCGCCTATCAGAAGATATTCCGATCTTGCAATACACCGCATCCTGACGGATTATGTATATTCCCTCGATCACGAGAAGCTTTGCAGGAAGTACGCTGCATTTGCGCAGAGCGCGGCGCTGCAGGCGTCAAATACCGAGCTTGCGGCTGTGCGCTGCGAGCGTGAGTGCGAGAACTTCTACATGGCGGAGTATATGCAGGAACATATCGGTGAGGAATATGACGGCATGATCTCAGGCGTCAGCGGAGGCGGCATCTACGTTGAACTCCCAAACACCGTTGAGGGCATGGTGTCCGTGACGACTCTCCCCGATGGCGATTATGAGGTGGAGCATGGCGTGATCCTTACAGGTGCCTGCGATGGCAGCGTCTACACCGTGGGCGACAAGGTGCGTGTGAAGTGCGTGAACGTAAACGTGAACGGTGGCTTCATCGATTTTGAGCTGATCTGATGTACCTGCACCAAAACCGCCTTGCAGCATAGAATGTGGAAGGGTAAGATCCACAGCTGTGCTGATGGTGACGGAGGCTGCCTCAGAGATTATCATCGACGGAAGTTCCGTCCTCGAATAGCCGGAGGCGTAAAGCGGCTGTTTGAATATACCCCAAAAAGTATAACCCGAGAAGTATTTCTCGGGTTATATTGTTATGTGGATAAATTATGCTTTTTCGATGCGTGCAAAATTTGCCATGAGCTTTTTTGCACCTGCGGAATCAAAATTGATGCTCAGCATTGTATCGTTACCCATACGCTTTGCCTCTGTGACAGTACCTTCGCCGAATACGTTGTGGCGCACTCTGTCGCCTGCGGCAAAGGTCTCGCCACTCTTGACAGGCTGCGGGATAACAGATTTTTTCGCAGCCTGATCTGCAAGGTAGTTAGGCTTTTGCGGCTTTGTCCAGGTGCTTGCGTTGGCTGTCTGCTTCGGCTTTTCACCTTTCATTATGATGAGATCCTCAGGCACCTCACGGATGAACGTGGAGAGCTTGTTTCTCATCGTCTGACCGTAAAGCATACGATAAGCGGTGTGGGTGATGTGCAGCATACGCTTTGCTCTTGTGATGGCAACGTATGCGAGACGGCGTTCTTCCTCCATTTCGGAGAGATCGCCCAGCGCACGGTAGCTGGGGAAGATGTTATCCTCAGCGCCCACAAGGAACACCGTATCAAACTCCAGACCCTTTGCGGAGTGCATCGTCATCAGCGATACACGGTCGGAATCGCTGTCGTAGCTGTCGAGATCCGATACCAGAGCCACCTGCTCTAAGAAGTCGGGCAGGGTAACTTCGGGATCTTCTTCCAGAACAGTCAGAGCATTGGATTTCAACTCGTTGATGTTGTCTATACGGGCAGCGCCCTCGTCACCCAGCGCACGCATAGCCTGCATATAGCCGCTCTTTTCGGCAACAGCCTCGATAAGCTCGTCAAGGCGGAGGGAATCTGCAAGCTCGTCCAGCTCGTCAAAAAGGTTTGCGGCAGCCTTCAGCGCAGCTGCCTTTCGGGAGAGAGTATCATACTGCGATGCCTCGCGGCACACTTCCAGCGGAGAGATGCGCAGACCCTCTGCAATACGGACGATCTCATCCACGGTAGCATCACCTATGCCGCGCTTAGGCTCATTGATAATGCGGCGGAAACGCACGATATCATAGGGGTTGTTCAGTAGAGCGAGATAGGACATGATATCCTTTATCTCCTTGCGGTCATAGAAACGCACGCCGCCAACGATCTTATATGGAATGCCCGATCTTGCGAGTGCATTCTCAAAGCTTCTCGACTGGGCATTGTTACGGTACAGCAGCGAGAAATCGGCGTATTTCTTTCCGTTCTGAGCGCCCTCTAGGATGGTGTCGGCGATGAATTTTGCCTCTGCCTGCTCGCTCTCAAAGCGGTGGCACTGTATCTTTTCGCCTGCGCCGAGATCAGACCACAGCGCCTTGTCCTTGCGCTGGCTGTTGTTGCGTATCACTGCATTTGCGGCGTTGAGGATGTTTTCAGTGGAGCGGTAATTCTGCTCCAGACGGATGTCCTCACAGCCCTTGTACTGCTTTTCAAAGCTGAGGATGTTTTCAATAGTCGCACCACGGAAGCGGTAGATAGACTGGTCGTCATCACCTACAACACAGAGGTTGCCGTTGTCGCCTGCAAGCAGTGCGATGAGCTTGTACTGGGCAACGTTGGTGTCCTGATACTCATCCACCATTATGTACTTGTAGAGATTGCGGTAGTGCTGCAGCACATCGGGATTTTCCTCAAACAGGCGTACTGTCAGGCAGATGATATCGTCGAAATCCACTGCGTTTGCCGCTTCGAGCGCCGCCTGATAGTCGGTGTAGATATCTGCCGCGCGCTTTTCCATGATGTCAAGGGAATTGTGCGCAGTGACAGCAAATTCCTTCGGGCTGATCATCTTGTCCTTGCAGCGGGAGATGATATTCTTGAACACTTTGGGGTTGAACACCTTTTCATCTATGCCCTGCTTTTTCATGGAATCCTTGATGATACGCTTGGCGTCGTCCTCATCGTAGATCGTAAAGCTGCTCTTGTAGCCGAGATGCTCTATCTCACGGCGGAGTATCTTTACGCAGGCGGAGTGGAAGGTAGAGGCGTTGATCTTTTCAGCCTCCTCGCCTATCATGGATATAAGACGAGCTTTCAGCTCGCTTGCTGCTTTGTTTGTAAAGGTGATAGCAAGGATATTCCAGGGATTAACGGGGGAAACAGACACGATATCGGCAAGGCGCTGAGCGTTTTCGGGAGTTTTCTCCATAGCGGGGAACTGATACAGGAATTCCTCCTCCTCGGGAGAGATGCTGCGTATTTCCTCGTCATTGTAGGCGTTGCCGAAACGCATCATATTAGCGATACGGTTACACAGTACGGTGGTCTTTCCGCTGCCTGCGCCTGCGATGATGAGAACTGCGCCGTTTACCTTGAACACTGCCTTTCTCTGCATTTCATTTGTGCGGGAGAAAAATGCGGTGAGTGCGTTTCGTTTGAGTGAGGTATAATCCAAAATAATTACCGTCCTTTATAAATTGTGGTGTATACTGAAAAGCAAAAGGCGGCGTGGGGTCACGCCGCCCAGCGTATTTTATTCTGTGGGAGCAACTGCTGCTGTGCTGCCTCTGGTGGCAGCAGAGTAGTCTCCGTTAAGGGCGATGAAAGGGTTTACTTCGGTGCCGATAGCCTGAGGAAGAACACCGTTCCAGTTTGTCATCATAAGATATTCGATGTAATCGGGGGACTGGGCGATCTGCTCCTGAACTACCTGGATAGCATAAGCCTCAGCGTCTGCCTTGATCTTCTGAGACTGGGCAGCAGCTTCTGCAGCGATGACCAGCTGCTTTGCCTCCTCTTCCTTTTCGGCGGTCTTGTTCTGCATCTTCAGCGCATCCTGAGCTGCAATTACCTTAGCCTGAATGGACTGCTCGAAAGCGTCGTCGAATGTGAGGTTTTCGATAGCGAATGCGGTAACGATGATGCCGTTGGGAGCAAGCGCTTCCTTGATCTCGATATAAATTGCATTCTGAACATCGGAACGGTTCTGTACCAGCTTTTCAGCCTGCACCTTACCGATCTCGTCCTTAGTGATCTTAGCCACATTCGGAACCAGCAGCTTTGACTCGACATTAGATATGCCGATGGTACGGATAAGCTCAGAGAGCTTTGTGCCGTCGTAGTAGTAGTTTACCTTCAGCTGCAGTTCGTTTACGGTCTGGGTATCGCTTGTGTAGGCGTCGGTCATAACGGAGTAGATCTGCTCACGGGTGTCTACCTGCTGTATCTCCTCGATAAAGGGGATGTGGAAGTTCAGACCTGCGGTGAGATCGCTCGCCACGATCTTTCCGAACTGATACTTAACACCGATGAAGCCTTCGTTTACAACGGTGAAGCTGTTGAACAGGATAATGATAACAAATACCGCAATGATAGCAATGGTCAGAAGTGTAGCTATTCCCTTGCCGCTGTTGTTGTCGTCCTTCTTTTCTGTTGTGAATTTCATTGTTGCCATAGTATTTTCCTTTCTGTCTGTGTGTACCGCCACATGGCACACGGGGTCTGCTCGTTACGAGCGGTTAGTTGAGTGACTCCGCAATTTCGGAGTATTTATCCTCAAGCTCCACCTGCGGCACTACAGCTCTGCGGCTGATACCTGCATTCGCGTAAGCCTGTGTGAGCATGAGCTTGATACGGTTGACCTGATTTACCTCTGATGCACCCGGGTCGAAGTCCACCGCAACAATGTTGGATTCGGGATACTGTCTGCGCAGCTCGCCGATAACGCCCTTGCCTGTAACGTGATTCGGCAGACACGCAAACGGCTGCATACATACGATATTCGGAACGCCCTCATGGATAAGCTCGATCATCTCTGCGCAAAGGAACCAGCCCTCACCTGCGATATTACCGGGAGAAACGATGGAGCGAACGCTCTCACGCATCTCAAAGATATCGCCGGGGCAGCCGAACTTTGTTCCCTTAACAGCCTTGCGGTAGCTGCCCTCGATGAATTTCAGCACGTTAACAGCTGCGTTGTTTCCGAACTCGCCCTTCTTGGATATGTACAGCAGCTCGGATTTTGTCTTGCCGTGGGAGCATACATAGTAGAAGAAGCCCATAAGATCGGGTACAACTACCTCGCAGCCCTCGTTTTCAAGCAGCTCGATGAGGTTGTTGTTTGCTATCGGATGGAACTTTACAAGGATCTCTCCCACAAGTCCCACCTTTGGCTTTTTGATATCGAGAACAGGGAATTCAGAGAACTCCTTTACGATATTGCGGACATTCTTGTTGAAACGGTGCAGCGAAAGCGATTTCAGCTCGTCGTGCAGGAAGTCTCTCCACTTCTCATAGAGTGCATTTGCGCTGCCATTTTCCACCTCGTAAGGACGAACCTTGTACAGGCAGCGGGAAAGCACATCGCCGTAAACTATACCCATAGCGGCACGCATTATCATACCCGGTGCAAGCTTGAAGCCGCTCTGCTTTTCAAGACCTGCAAAGTTCAGCGAGATCAGCGGAATATTGTGGAAGCCTGCGTCCTTGAGCGCTTTTTTCAGCATTCCCACATAGTTTGTGGCACGGCAGGCACCACCCGTCTGGGTTATCATAACAGAGGTGTTGTTAAGATCGTATTTTCCGCTTTTCAGTGCGTGTATAAGCTGTCCGATAATAAGTATGGACGGATAGCACGCATCGTTATTAACGTATTTCAAACCCTCGTCAACGACAGTCTTTGAGCAGTCGGTGAGTATCACTGCATTGTATCCGCTGTGGCGGAATGCATGCTCCAGCATATCGAACTGCATGGGAGCCATCTGCGGGCAGAGGATGGTGTGGTTCTTTCTCATCTCAGGGGTGAATTCAGGCTGTCTTACGAAGCCTACATGCCCCTGAACAGGCACGAAGCCGTGACGTCTTCTCTCCTCCACAACGGAGATGAGGGAGCGCAGACGTATTCTCGCAGCACCGAGGTTGTTTACCTCGTCGATTTTCAGGCAGGTGTACATCTTGCCGTAGCTGCGCAGAGTTTCCTGCACCTGATCGGTGGTAACTGCATCCAGACCGCAGCCGAAGCTGTTCAGCTGAACAAGCTCCAGACAATCATGCTTGCCCACAACATGAGCAGCACCGTACAGTCTGCTGTGATACATCCACTGGTCTACGACACGGATAGGACGAACGATCTCCTCAAGGTGATAGATGCTGTCCTCGGTGAGAACTGCATATCCGTAGCCCGCGATCATCTCAGGCAGACCGTGGTTTATCTCGGGGTCCACATGATAGGGACGACCTGCAAGAACTATACCGGGTTTATTGTTTTCTTCAAGATATTTCAGAGTTTCCTCGCCCTTTGCACGGATATCCGCCTTGAATGCGGCGTCCTCCGCGTAGGCTTTGGAAAGAGCCGCTGTAAGCTCTGCCTTTGTGATATTCAGATGTGGCAGATCCTTGCTGAACTCCTCGAAAAGGCGCTCAGCCATGCGCTTTTCATGGAAGATGGGCAGGAACGGATTCAGGAACTTCACATCCTTGCGAAGCTCGGGAACGGAGTTCTTTATAACCTCGCTGTATGTTGCAACAACGGGGCAGTTATAGTGGTTGTCCGAGCCACTCTCCTCCTTCATCTCATAAGGCATGGAGGGATAGAATATCAGCTTCACACCGTCGTCTATCAGTGCCTGGATGTGTCCGTGGGCGAGCTTTGCGGGATAGCACACGGATTCGGAGGGCATAGTCTCGATGCCGCGGTCATAGATCTCGCGGGAGGATTTTGGCGACAGCTTTACACTGAAACCGAGTTCGGTGAACAGTTTGTGCCAGAACGGATAGTTTTCGTAAAGTCCCAGAACTCTCGGAATACCTATCACGCCGCGCTTTGCGTCGGCCTCGGGCAGACATTCACGGTCAAACAGCAGATGATATTTATAATCGAACAGGTTGGGGAGCTTTTCGCCGTCGGAAACGTTGCCTGCGCCTCTCTCACAGCGGTTGTTGCTTATGTAGCGCTTGCCGTCAGAGAACTTTGTGATGGTGAGCAGGCAGTTGTTGGAGCAGCGTCCGCAGCGGGCGGTGGTCTTTTCAGCCTTAAAGCCGTCCAGCTTTTCCGCAGTGTAGAGAGTGCTGCCCTTGCAGTCGTCACGTTCAATGGAGATGAGTGCGCAGCCGTAAGCGCCCATCAGACCTGCCTTGTCGGGGCGGATAACATCCTTACCCACGATGGATTCAAATGCGCGCAGAACGGAATCGTTCATGAAAGTACCACCCTGAACGATTATCTTCTCGCCCATGGATTCGGTATCACGCAGCTTTATTACCTTGAACAGCGCGTTTTTTACAACGGAGTAGGAGAGGCCTGCGGAGATATCCGCAACAGTTGCGCCCTCCTTCTGCGCCTGTTTAACACGGGAGTTCATGAAAACCGTGCAGCGGGAGCCGAGGTCTACGGGATTTTCCGCTGTAAGGCCCAGCTTTGCGAACTCTGCAGAGGTCATACCGAGAGCGTTTGCGAAGTTTTCGATAAAACTGCCGCAGCCTGAGGAGCATGCCTCGTTCAGCAGGATGCTCTCTATCTCGCCGTTCTTTACGGTCATGCACTTCATGTCCTGACCGCCGATATCGAGGATGAACTCTGCGCCCGGGAGTATCTTATCCGCAGCCTTGTAGTGCGCCATGGTCTCGATCTCGCCGTAATCTGCGCCGAGAGCTGCCTTGATGAGATGTTCGCCGTAGCCTGTGGTGCAGGCCTTTGCTATGTATGCGCTCTCGGGGAGCAGGGAGTATATTTCTTTCAGTATGCCGATGACGGACTTCAGCGGATCGCCGCCGTTGCCTGCGTAGTAGGAGTAGAGTATCTCGGCTTTTTTGTTCAGCAGAACAGCCTTTGTGGTGGTGGAGCCTGCGTCCACACCGAGGTAGCAAGCACCTGTGTGCGCTGAGATATCTGCGGTGGGTATTATGGACTTTGCATGGCGATCCTTGAATGCCTGCAGCTCCGTTTCGTTCTCGAACAGGGGAGCGAGTCTTTCCACTTCACGCAGCTGATTGTTTTCCAGCACGGAGGACTTCGCTACGAGAGCATCCATATCAGCCTCGCTGCTTTCATCGGAAAGCGCACAACCCATTGCAACGAAAAGGTTTGCGTTGGGCGGGAATATGATGTTCTCGGGTTTCAGATCAAGTGTTTCGATAAAGCGCTGACGCAGCTCCGAAAGATAGTGGAGAGGTCCGCCGAGGAAAGCAACATTTCCTCTGATGGGCTTACCGCAGGCAAGTCCGCTTATCGTCTGATTAACAACGGACTGGAATACGGATGCAGCCACATCGGAGCGCTTTGCGCCATCGTTCAGCAGCGGCTGGATATCGCTTTTTGCAAAAACGCCGCAGCGGGATGCTATCGGATAAATGGTGGTGTGCTTTTTGGCAAGCTCGTTGAGGCCGCCGATATCGGTGTTGATAAGAGCAGCCATCTGATCAATAAATGCACCCGTACCGCCCGCACAGGTGCCGTTCATGCGCTGTTCAAGACCGCCTGTGAGGTAGGTGATCTTAGCGTCCTCGCCACCAAGCTCTATTGCAACATCGGTCTGCGGGATGAGCTTGCGGATGGCGTTGGTGCCTGCTGCAACCTCCTGCACAAACGGAATGCCCAGCCATTTGGAGACAGAGATACCGCCCGAGCCTGTAACGGCGATCATCACACGCTCGCCCTTGAGCTGTTCTCCTGCCTCTGCGATTATATCAGATACAGTCTTGCGTATATCGGAGAAGTGCCGCTGATATTTGTTGAACAGCAGCTCGTCTTTCTCGCCGATGACAGCCACCTTTACGGTGGTGGAGCCTATATCAAGTCCTACTCGTTTCAATTCATCATATCCTTTCTGTTGTCGGAAGTGTCTATATTTAAATATGTAATTGCGAACAATCAAACTTATTATAGCACACTTGTAGCAAAAATACAAGTGGTGGAGGCAAAGATACGGATAAATCGGAAGTTGTAGGCGCATTTTAAAAGGGGATCAGTGGCAAACGGAATGGTTTTGCACAGCAAAATCGCATTCCCATTAGGGGAATGCGAAATGGAGTTTGCGCCCCGCGTAAGCCGAGCATCGCTCGGCGTCGCTGGCAAATTCCGATTTGTCGCACATAAATCATATCCTGCATAAAATAAGGTGTAGAGCGATCTACAGAAATACGACTAAGGAGCATCATTATGGACAGCTTTACTATAAATATGAAAAATTCCACACAGGCATATAAGGCGCAGACCTTGCTTGCGCGGCGTGGCATCCGCAGCAGGGTGGAGCGCACACAGCATCCGCATAAAGGCTGTAGCTTTGCGCTGAGAGTATACGGCAGGGAAAAGGAGGTTTGCACCCTGCTGAGAACGGCAGGTATCCCGTGTGATATATCTTGATAATGCCGCCACTACCTACCCTAAGCCACAGCAGGTATATCGGCGCTGGACGGAAGCTATCCGCACCTACGGAGCAAACCCCGGACGTGGCGGCTATGAGTTTTCCGCAGCAACATCACAGGCTGTATATGAGAGCAGGGCAGCGTGTGCTGAGCTTTTCGGCGCAGAGCCCGAAAACACCGTATTCACGCTGAACTGCACTCATGCACTGAATATCGCAATAAAAGGGCTTGGGCTCAAAGGCGTGCATTATGTTATCAGCGATCTGGAGCATAATGCGGTGCTGAGACCTGTCCATGCCTGCGCAGCGCATTACGGCGGCAGCTACAGCATATTCGAGACCTCGGATAGCGACGAGATAACTCTCGCAAGAGCAGAGCGTGCCATCCGTCCCAATACGGTGGCGCTTGTGTGTACTGCGGCAAGTAATGTCACAGGCAGACGTCTGCCTTTAAAGGAGCTGGCTCATCTATGCCGCAGAAAGGGTGTCATTTTCATCGTGGATGCTGCGCAGGGAGCGGGATTGCTGCCGCTGAGGCTTTCTGACGGCATAAATATCGTCTGCGCAGCAGGCCACAAGGGGTTGTACGGCCCGATGGGTACAGGGCTTATGCTGACAGATGGCAGTGTGCGGCTGAGACCGTTTATGGAGGGTGGCACGGGCAGTGCATCCGAAAGCCCGTTGCAGCCCGAATTCACTCCCGATCGTTTCGAGAGCGGCACCATAAACACCCCCGGGACAATAGCTCTCGGAGAGGGTGTGCGTTTTGTTTCGGCAAAGGGTACAGAGACCATACTGCGGCATGAGCTAGAACTGTGCAAGCGTTTCTGCGAGGGAATGCACAGGATTAACGGCGTTGTCTTGTACACTGATATAACCGCTGAAAATATCGGCAGTTATGCGCCTGTTGTTTCGTTTAACCTTGTCGGCAGACCTGCCGCTGAGGTGGCGACGCTGCTTTCCGAGCGTGGTTTCTGCCTGCGTGCGGGACTTCATTGCGCTCCTCTTGCCCATCGTAAGCTGGGGACGCTTGAACATGGAACGGTTAGATTTGCACCGTCGGTGTTCACATCAAAACAGGATGTGGATTCTCTGCTGACAGCTATAGGCAGAATATCGGATAAATGAAAAGAAGCAGCCGCTTTCGGCAGTAGTCGGAGGCGGCTTTTAGCGTGAATCGGAAATCGGTAATGAGGAATTGCTCGCTGAAACAAAAAAATATTGCCAAACAGGAAAAGGTATGATATAATATAAGATGTATAAATAAAAACTCGCCCACCTTATCGGAGCGAAAGGAGAATATCATGAAGATCGAAAACTTAAAGGAAAAGCTCAGCACTGCCGCTCTCAAGACATACCGCTGCGAGCTTCGCAACTGCACTGCCGAGCAGCTGCACAACGTTCTTTCGAGCGTTGTTATGGAGGAGTTTGCTCCCGTATGGGAAAAGAGCAGAGCTGCTCATGACAGCACACGCAAGGCAAGCTATCTTTCTATGGAGTTCCTCGTTGGACGTGCAGTATATAACAACCTGCTCTGCCTTGATCTGCTGAAGGACGCTGAGAATGCTCTCGGAGAGCTTGGCGCGGAGCTTTCGGATATGGAGGAGATCGAGGACGCCGCTCTCGGTAACGGCGGTCTGGGACGTCTTGCAGCTTGCTTCCTTGACAGTGCTGCTACTCTTGATCTGCCCCTGGACGGCTACGGAATCCGTTACAAGTACGGACTTTTCAAGCAGGGCATCAAGAACGGCTTTCAGACCGAAACTGCGGATAACTGGCAGAAATTCGGCGATCCCTGGGGCGTGCGCTGCGACCGTGAGACCGTTGTCATTAACTACGGCGACGGCGCTGTAAACGCAGTGCCCTATGATTATCCCGTTATCGGCTATGGCACAGATAACATCGGCACACTGCGTCTGTGGCAGGCAGAGGCTGCGGAGGAGTTCGACTTCGATCTGTTCAACCGCGGTGACTTTGCAAGAGCAAGCGACGCAAAGACCTACGCCGAAGATATCTCCCGTGTCCTCTATCCCAACGATGAGACAAGAGACGGCAAGAAGCTGAGACTTCGTCAGGAGTATTTCTTCAGCGCAGCAGCAGTAGCAGACCTCATCAGAAAGCACAAGGCGATCTTCGGCAGCCTTGACAACTTCGCTGAATACAACGCCATCCAGATGAATGATACTCATCCTGTTATCGCTCTGCCCGAGTTCATCCGTGTACTCATCCGTGAGGAGGGCTACACCTTTGACAAGGCATTTGAGATGGCGCAGAAAGTATTTGCATACACCAACCACACCATCATGCCCGAGGCTCTTGAAAAGTGGGACGCATCCCTAATTGAGGAAGTAGTTCCCGATGTTTACGCTGTCATCATCATGCTGAACGAGAAGTTCGAGTCTGAGATGTACAAGCTGAAAGTGCCCGCTGCAAAGAAGAACGTGATGAAGCTAATCAACGGCAATACCGTGCACATGGCGAATATCGCAATGTTCGGCTCATCCTATGTGAACGGCGTTGCTCAGATACATTCCGAGCTGCTCAAGACCACTGTACTCAAGGAGTGGTATGAGTTCTATCCCGAGCGTTTCCAGAACAAGACCAACGGCATCACCCAGAGAAGATGGCTGGCTCTCTGCAACAGCGAACTTTCCTCACTCATTACAGAGCTGCTCGGCAGCGACGAGTGGATAACCGATCTCGACAAGCTGGCTGAGCTGAAGAAGTACGCAGATGATGAAAAGACACTGCGCCGCTTTATGGATATCAAGCACGAGAAGAAGGTACAGCTGGCTGAATATATCGAAAAGTGCGAGGGCATAAAGATCAATCCTAACGCTGTGTTCGATATCCAGATCAAGCGTCTGCACGAATACAAGAGACAGCTGCTGAATGCACTCTCCATCCTGTATCTCTACTACGAGATCAAGGACGGCAACGTGAAGGATTTCACTCCCACAGTATATATCTTCGGAGCAAAGGCTGCCCCCGGTTACTATCGTGCAAAGGGCATCATCAAGCTCATCAACGAGATCGCAAACATCGTAAACAGCGATCCCGATACAAAGGATCTTATTCAGGTGGTATTCATCAGCAATTACCGTGTTTCCTATGCGGAGAAGCTGGTTGCCGCGTGTGATGTTTCCGAGCAGATATCCACCGCAGGTACTGAGGCAAGCGGCACAGGCAACATGAAGCTCATGCTGAACGGCGCAGTTACTCTCGGCACTATGGACGGTGCAAACGTTGAGATCGTTGAGGAAGCGGGCGAGGAGAACAACTATATATTCGGTGCGAGAGTAGAGGAGCTTGATGAGATCATGCCCGAGTACGATCCCCGTGCGGTAAGCGAGAGCGATCCCAAGATCAAGCGTGTTCTTGACGCTCTTATTGACGGCACCGTGAACGATGGCGGCAACAAGGTATTCAGAGAGCTATATTTTGCTCTCATGGCAGGCGCAAGCTGGCATCAGCCCGATCACTACTATGTTCTGGGCGATCTTGACAGCTATGTGCAGACAAAGCTCCGTGCAAACAAGGATTACAAGGATTCCCTTGCATTCGCGAAGAAGTGCTGGATGAATATGTGCAGCGCAGGCAAGTTCAGCTCTGACAGAACTATCGCAGAATATGCGGAGGACATCTGGCACATTAAGCCTGTTGAACTGTGATTGAGGGAAAAGTATGAAAAGACATCTTGCCACGGCGTTTCTTGCAGCTTTCTGCCTTGCTGCAGCAGGCTGCAGTGATACTGTCGCAGACGGGGGCGTATCAGTAACATCCTCGGAAACGACTGCAGCGACTGAAAGCACCACTGCACTCACATCGGATACAACTATCAGTACTGCCGTTTTGGAAGAAGTTACTACTATTGCTACAACCACCACCGCAATGACCACAACTACAGCAGCGTCAACTGCAGACGAGCCTGTTATCGTGGAGCCTGATACTGGAAGGATAGAACTCAGCGGCGATCCTGCGGATATCTTTACGGCTGAGGAGGATCTGTACGTCGAGGGTGAGTCTGTTGTTCTGTATCTTCAGAAGGGCGTTACAGTGCGCGGAGATATGCTTGAGGTGACGGAAAGGATCATGGATTCTCTTTCGGCGACATCGGGTATGAGCTTCGATAAAGGCGAAAATGCCGAGCCGTACACCGAGTGCAAGCATCTGTATTTTGACAGATACAGCCTTACCGACATCAATGCAGATGCGGATAAGATCGATATCCTGATAGTGGATATGGGCGATGATTATGTTCAGTGGGCGGCTTCCAATACCGCTGTACTCGATCCGTCGGATTATGATTACGACAGCACATATAATCAGACCATATATCACGAGCTGGCTCATGTGCTGCAATACAGGAACGGTATGAGCCTCAGTCGCACACTGGACGAGGGCTTTGCCACTTATATGGCGGATAAGGCGATGAGAGCCGATGGAGTTCCTGCGTGGGTATCCATTCAGTATTATGCGCCGTATGATTATGATGACAGTGCGGTATTTCAGGGCGAAGAAGGCTTTGTAAGCATGCATGACAGCGGCGATGCCAATTATCAGTATGGCATAAGGCTGATGACTTTCCTGCATGATGAATATGGCGATGATATCTATATGCAGCTGTTGGACAAGGCACACAAGCAGGGCTTTTCCGATTCTTTCAGCGCAGGAGATCTTACAGAGGCGAGCAAGGCTCATACTGAGCAGCTTAAAACCGTGCTGAGATCAGCCACGGGAGATGATGATGTGCTGGAAAGATTCTCGGAATGGTATAGCAGCAGCTGGGATGATCAGGTAGAAAGCTATATGCTGTACATGGAATCTCTCGGACTTGAAGTAAGATAGTTCGTTACATCCTCTGCATACTGATTGCAGGGGATGTTTTTGTTTAAAAAACCGCTTTTTTTCATGTGCTTATCACATAGACGGGTTATACTGATATTATTCGAAATAAAGTCTCAGTGGTTTTGAGGTGAGATATAATGAGTCTGAATTTCAGGGCGATGGCTGCTTTATGCTCAGTAGCAGTATCGCTCAGCTCGGGCTGCGAAAGTGTGCGCCCTGCCGATACTGGCATTTCAGGTGCGATGCCTCCGCTGTTTTCTTCGGAGGATCTCAGCGGGCAGGAGATAATACCGAGCTGCACTCCGGGCGAGGAGGACTTCGTTCCTGCGCAGATTGGGGATCGCATTATAGAGATAAGTGCTGACAGCGTTAAGATATCAGGCGGTGGTGCAGGAGTAAGAGGCGGCGATGTGGTCATCAGCGATGGAGGAGCATATGTTCTCAGTGGCAGCGGAGAGCAGCGTATCCTGCTTGAGTGCGATGAAGATGTATCGCTTATACTGGACGGCGTACAGCTTGCCGCTCCGATCGAATGCAGCAGTGCAGCACAGCTGATGCTTACACTTGCCGATAACAGCGCAAATTCGCTGAATGCATCATATGCGTCTGCGGGAATAATCAGCAGCGGTGATGTCATAATCAATGGCAGCGGCAGCTTGTATATCAGTGGCGACAGAGCTATCGATGCCGCGGGCGCAGTAAAGCTCTGCGGCGGCAATATCGAGCTTTCGGCAAAGTCGGCAGGCGTTGCGGGCAGCGCTGTTATATGTGCAGGAGCTTCTGTGGGAATACGCAGCGGCGCAGACGGCATACTGGCGGAAGGCGAGGATGGCTGCGTCAGCATCAGTGCAGGAACAGTGGATATAATATCGGATGGCAATGCTATTGCCGCAGAAGCCGCTGTGGCGGTTTCGGGGGGCATGGTAAGGCTTTCCTGCGGCGGAGGAAGTTCCGCGGTGCTTATGATGGAGTCGGGCGGTAAATATCCCTATGGCAGACATGGAGGATATTACACTGACGGCACCGAGGAATATGATTTTGATAAGATGGTCTCGGGTGATGCTACTTCTCCCGTAAGTAAAAAAGGCATCATAAGTGGCAGAGTTCGGATAGATGGCGGCATTGTGGATATCGATTCTGCGGATGACAGCATATCCGCTTCGGGAGATATAACGATAAGCGGCGGAGAGCTGCATATTAACTCCGGAGACGATGGTTTGCGTGCTGAGGGCTGCATAACTGTTACGGACGGAATGCTGAATGTGGAAAAGAGCTATACTGCCATAGAGGCGATTTCGGTGGATATCGAAGGTGGCAGGCTGCTGCTTACTTCATATCGTGACGGCATCAAGGCAGCGGGCGGTAACGACATCGGTTTTTCAAATTCCGACACGGAAGATTCTGACAGATATATAAGCATCAGCGGAGGCAGTCTCACGATCGACGCAGGCGGTGACGGCATCGATACAGGCGGCACGGCTGCAATGAGCGGCGGTGAGGTCGTTATTTATTCCGATAACGATGAACAGTTCGGCTCGATGGATTATGATGATTCTTTTGCGCTGAGCGGCGGCATGCTGGCGGCGTTCGGCTCGGAAGGACTTACAAAAGCACCTAGCATGGTATCTGTCCCTTGCCTTTCCGTAAAGGCGGAGCTTCCTGCGGGTGCAGCGATCAGCATAGCCGATGACGATGGGAATGTGCTTTTCGGCACGGTGCTGCCGAAGGCTTGCAGCACGGTTATTTTTTCCTGTGATGCGCTGAAAAAGGGCAGCAGATACCATGTGCTTGCCGATGGTGTGGAGATAACTTCAGTAACTGCTTTACAGGGTGTCAGCGGCGATGGCCCCAATGGCAGAGGCGGCGTAGTGGATGATATGACGGAGAGCAATCCATCAGGCGGAGTGGTTGCCTGAACGACTGTGCAAATAACAAGCTTTCTTTTGGCTTTTTTGCTGAAAGGGAGCTTTTGTTTTGTCTGCATCATTCGGAGTAATTTGCGAGGATTTGTTCATTTGTCAAAGGAATGCTCAAAAATTCTACTTGAATAACGATGAAAATTATGTTATAATTATGAAGAATATATTAAAGGAGATAACGATGTCTCCTGTGTAAAGAAAGGACACCGTAAGATGAACCTTATAACCGCAAAAAAGATCAAGAAGGAATATTCCCAGTATCGTTGGCAGACTAATTCCAATGAGATATTCACCGAGGAGCTGACGATGTTCACCCTCAGCGGCAAGGGCGTTACATATGCATTCGCTGCACTGGAGAGCGGATACCTTGCTCATGTTTATTTCGGCAAGCGCACCGATGATGAGGATCTCTCCTATCTCCTGCGCCTTGATGAGAACCCTTACACACCAAAGGTGAATCAGCGCGATATGGGTACTTTTATGGATACCACCCCCTTTGAGTATCCCTGCCACGGTATAGGCGATTATCGTGAGCCTGCTATCATGCTGATGGATAACAAGGGCATGAGCAGCCTTGACCTGCGTTATGTTTCGCACGAGATCACAAAGGGCAAGCCCGAGCTTTATCAGAAGCTGGAGGACTGCACCGTGCAGCTTCCTGCAACATTTGCAAATGAGGACGAGGCAGAGACTGTTGCGATCACTCTCGAGGATAAGCGCACAGGTCTGAACGTTATCCTGTATTACACTGTTTTTGCAGAGCTTGATATCATCACAAGAAGCGTGAAGCTCATCAACAAGGGCGCTGAGGCATTTGACGTGCGCCGTGTGCTTTCGGGCTGCGTTGATTTTGACACGGATCAGTTTGATTTCATCACACTTAACGGCTCCTGGGCAAGAGAGCGTGTTATGGAGCGCTGCCGTCTGCACCACGGCAAGCAGGGTGTGGATTCCGTGAAGGGCGAGTCCTCCCATCAGAACAATCCCTTTGTGGCTCTGGTTTCCCACAATGCAAACGAGGATATCGGCGAGGCTTACGGCTTCAACCTTGTATACAGCGGCAACTTCTTTGCACAGGCAGAGGTAACACAGCACAAGAAGACCCGCCTTGTAATGGGTATCAATCACTTTGATTTCAGCTGGAAGCTCCAGCCCGAGGCTGAGTTTACCGCTCCTGAGCTTGTTATGGCATACTCCTCCGAGGGTATCGGCAACATGAGCCGCAACTTCCATGACCTGTACCGTCAGCACCTCATCAGAGGTGAGTACAAGGATAAGCGCCGTCCCATACTCATCAACAACTGGGAGGCTACATATTTCAACTTCAACACCGATAAGCTTATCGACATCGCAAAGCAGGCGTCTGCCCTCGGAATTGAGATGCTGGTAATGGATGACGGCTGGTTCGGCCACAGAGATTCCGACAACAGCTCCCTCGGCGACTGGTTCGTTTATGAGAAGAAGATAAACGGCGGTCTGAAGTACCTCGTTGACGAGGTGAACAAGCTGGGTATGAAGTTCGGTATCTGGTTTGAGCCTGAGATGATCTCTCCCGACAGCGAGCTGTTCAAGGCGCATCCCGACTGGGCTATCCAGATCGCAGGAATGCCCATGACTCAGAGCCGCGAGCAGTATGTTCTGGATTACAGCCGCAAGGAAGTGCGTGACCATATCTACGGCATGATGAAGAAGATACTGGACAGCGCAAATATCGAATACATCAAGTGGGATATGAACAGACAGCTTACAGAGGTAGGCTCCAACGCTCTGCCTGCAGATCAGCAGAGAGAGCTGTGGCACAGATATGTTCTGGGTGTATATGACGTTATGGATCGCCTGACCCACGATTATCCCTATATCCTGCTGGAGAATTGCTCGGGCGGCGGCGCTCGTTTTGACGCAGGTATGCTGTTCTATTCTCCTCAGATCTGGACTTCCGACGATACCGACGCTATCGAGCGCCTGAAGATACAGCACGGTACATCCATCTGCTATCCTGCATCCGCAATGGGAGCGCACGTTTCGGATTGCCCCAACCACACCGTCGGCAGAACAACTCCGTTCTCCACAAGAGGAAATGTTGCTATGGTCGGCACTTTCGGCTATGAGCTTGACGTTACCCGTATCCCTGAGCAGGACAGAAACGAGATCCCCGGTCAGGTGGAGATGTTCAAGAAGTACAATCCCCTCATCCGCACAGGCGATCAGTACCGCATCGGTAACGTGTTCGAGGACAATATGTGGGATGCGTGGATGTTCGTTGCAAAGGATAAGAGCGAGGCGGTATTCACTTTCGTTCAGGTGCTGGGCCGTCCCAACTATCGCAGCCGCAGAATTAAGCTGAAGGGTCTTGATCCCGCTAAGAAGTACAGAAGCTCCGCAACAGGCGAGGTACACACAGGCGCAGCGCTGATGAACTGCGGAATCAACATCGGTATTCACGGCGATTTCTCCTCCACAGTAATTCACTTCACAGAAGAATAAAAAACATCCGTGCAGTTGATCCGCTAGTCATATAGAATAAAGCCACTTTTGATTTCGTTGTCAGAAGTGGCTTTGCATTTGTTTATTACATTGACTTTATATGACAGCCGTGTTATAATTAACTGACAGATAAACTTGAATTTGATGAGGTGAAATTATGCTAAAATTAAGACCATATCGAAAAAATGATAGTCAAAAAATAGTAACTTGGGCTCAAGATGAGAACACATTTTATAAATGGAGTGAAGGAAGACTTGGAAGTTTTCCCGTTTCGGCGGAGCGCATGGAACAGGCGGTTTCTGGAAGAATAGATAATGAAAAATATTTTCCGTTTGTTGCTTTCGATGAAGATGGAATAGAAGGTTTTTTTACCCTTCGCCAGGCTGGAAAAGTAGCAGATGAATTAAGTTTCGGATATGTAATTCTGAATCCCGAGGCGAGAGGAAAAGGTTATGGAAAACAAATGATGCAGTTAGGTATAAAATTTGCATTTGAACTTTATGGTGCATCAAAAGTGACATTGGAGGTTTTTGAGAACAATCCAAGTGCTTATCATTGTTAT
>JAZKZL010000281.1:0-3217 GCA_045612645.1 Oscillospiraceae bacterium | reverse complement strand
GAGATGATACAAATGAGTAATATATATCTTTTCTCAGGACCATGCGGCTGCGGAAAAACTACATTGTCAAAGGCTTATGCAGAGCATCTTGTTAATAAATCAGGTGCAAAGCAAGCTTATCTTATTCATGGCGATGATTTTCATGCAGGGTTTGTTGAAGCTGATGAAAAGGAAAAAAGGCTCGAGAACGAGCAGGACAGCAGTTATATCCGTCGCAAGGATTTCCTTATCTTTGCCGAGACCATCGGTCTGCCCACGGTGTCGGCGGAAAGGCTGATACAGCGTGTTGTCGCAATGCGTGAGGAATATCTCTCGATGTGCGAGGATTCCTATTTCCCTGAGGATATGAAGCAGGAGCTTATGCAGCTTATCAGAGAGAATGGCAGTGCTGGAGAAGCGGAGAGTGGAGGGATAAGATGTACCTGTATCACTACTACGACAGCACCATAGGCCCGTTCAAGAGCCTAACAGCGATATCTCCTGATGAGGCGAGGGCGGTGCTTGAAGAAATAAAGAACACCCGACCAAACTCGCAGAGCGCAACAAGGCATGACAAATATGTGCAATACCGCCGCAACTGCGAGACCATACTCCGCACCGAGTGCGCCAAAAAGGGCATAATCACTGAGCGAGTATCACCGCATTATATGGTGGTGGAGCACAGCCCGTGGCTCAGCACATGGTTCGAGAACAGCACCTTTATCAGGATACCCATTGAGGAGTTCGATGTGCGGAAGCTGTCCTTTACCTACGGCGACTCCATGCCCACATTCAGCCACGCCATAACGGATGGCAAGGAGTACCGCAAGCAGCTCTACACCTATGAGGAGATACTCGGCATCATTGAGAAATACGGCTTGCCGCAGGACTGGAACGATAATGGAGCACATGGTCCTGAAAGATACATTGAAGTCCATGTGTGGAGCGATGATGTTATCAGGAGATATTTGTGACCAAAGGAGATACAAATGCTGATAAAAATAGGCAACCATGAATTTACCGAGGTGTGGGATAATGTGCTGTACAAAAAGCTCTCCGCATACCCCGAAATAAGTGACTGGGAAATGCGTAATATAATCGAGTTCATTGATTACGAAAGAATGTACGGGCGTGAATGTCCTGTCGAGTGCGAGGATAAAGTGCTGCTTGACAAGGTGAACAGAGGTCTTACAGAGCGTGAGAGGTATTTGCTCACCCCTCGCCCCGAGCTTATCACCGAATGTACCGCCTGTCCGATAAGAAAGGGCTGTGTGACGGAGTTCGTATGTCACACAACTTCTGTGGAAAATGCGGTAAAGATACTGCGGTCTGGCAAGCTGCTGTCTGCACTGAAAGCAAGAAATGTGCCTGTCGAACAGCTCATGAGCGAAAAGCGAAATGCCGCCAATGATCCTGCGGATTATTTCGAGTACATAATGCTTGCATGGGGAAATTGTCAGGCTGGTGACCGCCTAGTTATGGAGCGAAAGCTGGGCAGGTTTCCGAATGACGATGATCTGAGCATACATTTCACGCCGGGAGTACGTTTCTATTTCAGATACGACACGCTGAGATCTCACCCGAATGCGGTGTCTGACGGAGTTCTTCCGATGAAGATAAAGGACGAGCTTGTGCTGTCGGACTGGGTGTATGCCATTGTTATTCCCACAGCTCATAAGGACGAGCTTGAGGGCGTTATCCCCGAGGAGCTTGCGGATAAGGTCGTTTATGTCGAGAACGATTGCAGGGATATCTGGGAGTGGTCGGAGAAGGTGTACTGCCTTATTGAGGAAATGAGCTGTAAAAGGTAGTCGCTGAAAAAACAGTGCAGGATATGCAAAAATTATCAATAGAAACAGAACAGGTGCGACACGGTATCGCACCTATGTTTTTTAGCAGTAATCTCTTAATACGCTTAAATAGTCCTTTGACATTCTCTCTGTGCAATGCTATAATAAATACGAAACATTACTTGTTATACAGGAGGCAGATCATGAATAACAATTATACTCCATTTACTTATGAGCATTTTAAAGCGATTTTTAATAAGATAAATGGTGAGCCTGAGTATGAACTATATTTTAAAAACAGACCCGCCACATACATGATTATCAGATACGATGATCGTGTAACATTCCAGAGATGCGGTTTTGAAGATGGAAGTGGTGAGATACCATTCAATAATCTTGATGAGCTGTATAATTCCAAAACAGTGGATGGAGTATGTCTAAAAGATGAGTGGTGCGATATTGAAGAGATTCTTCTGAACAGTACCTATGATCTGTATCATGATATGGACGAAATATATCGATATGTTCTGAAGGAGATGTAAATGGACAAGCAAGCTATCCTCTTAAAAGCCGAGCGGCTTATGGAGCTGCACAAAAACGGCGTACTCGGTGGCGAAATAATGCCCGAGGATGCAAACCCTAAGCTGCCGAAAAACAGTGCAGAGAACTACCTGTATTTCACGCTGCCGATGGCACTCAACTATCAGAGAAATTCTTACAAGCTGTGGGAGGGTGCATTAGCCACCTACAACGACCCCGAAACCCAGTTCGTGTTCTCGCCAAAGCAGTGCCTTGAACGCTCATTTGAAGAGGTGCAGGAGGCTTTGACTAAATACAAGGTGGCACTCCAGCGACAGAAGCAGACCGAGATATGGCTGAAGCTCTGCGAAACGCTGCAAAACCGTTTTGACGGCGATGTGCGTCTGCTGTTTGATGAGTGCGGCAGTGATATCGGGCGCATACGGAATTATGTTCAGGTGGAGCATAAAAAAGAGTTCCCGTATCTCTCGGGAACAAAGATATGCAATTACTGGCTGTATATTATGTACCAGTACACCGACAGGAAGTTCAGCAGTGTTGAGGCTCTGACCGTTGCACCTGACACTCATGTATGCAAGGCGAGCCTGCGGCTGAGTCTTATTTCGGAGGATGAATACAGCTCCCCGAGCGTACAGAGCATAGTTATCGAACGCTGGTGTGAGCTGTTCGAGGGAACGCAGCATAAGCCGATAGATATCCACACGCCGCTCTGGCTGTGGAGCAGAGGCGGGTTTGTGGAGATAAATTAAAACAGGTGCGACAACACGATGTTGTTGCAGTCGCCTCCCAAAAGCGGCGCATGGATGCGCCGCCTCAGAAGGCGACCTGCGACACGGTGTCGCACCTTTTTCTATTACATCAAACCCGAGAAGCATCAGAAAATACAATGCTCCCCAAAATCCCCCCAC
>JAZKZL010000280.1:0-6543 GCA_045612645.1 Oscillospiraceae bacterium | reverse complement strand
GGTAGACGCTACAGTTCATGCTTCTACAGGTTATGAGAATAACGCTCACTATCTTCTTGTTCAGCATGTCAGTTACGGAAAAGTAATGCTTATATTCAATCCCAACGAAAAAACAAGGGAGGCAATTATGCAGGAGGTGCCTAACCAGCTCCGCATAAAACTGAAACACAATGGCAAATAATATTTTTATCAGAATAGGAACGGGTATCATCGAGATAGACCGTATCCGCAGGATCGCACGAAACCCTAAGTTTCTCTCGAAGTATTTTTCCGCTGACGAGATACGCTACATAGTAAATCACAATATAGCCCCAACACTTGTTGCCGAGAATTACTGCGCAAAGGTAGCATTTGCAAAGGCTATCGGCACAGGAACAAGAGTTGTACACGCGCGAGATATAACCGTTCTTCGCGACAGGCTCAATTCCCCGTTCATAATAACATCGGGACTTGCAAAGATGCTTACAGAGCGCGAAAACTACGTTTATAACCTTTCCGTTTCTCATTGCAAGAAATATGCTACAGCAACGGTAATACTTAACAAGAAATAACCCCGCCACTGTGCAGCGTACATATCACTGCACAGTGCTTTTTTATCACATAGGATTGGATATGATAGAATGAAACGTCTTGTAATCGGAATGCTTGCCCATGTTGACTCGGGCAAGACCACCCTTTCAGAGGGCCTGTTATATCGCTCGGGAGAGATACGCAAGCTGGGCAGAGTGGATCATGGCAACGCATTTCTTGATACCGACAGCATGGAGCGCAGCCGTGGCATAACTATATTCTCAAAACAGGCATGCCTTTCCCTGCCCTCGGCAGCAGTAACTCTGCTTGATACTCCCGGTCATGTTGATTTTTCCGCAGAGATGGAACGTGCGCTGCAGGTTCTGGATTATGCTGTACTGGTCATCAGCGGTACCGATGGCGTACAGAGCCATTCTGAAACGCTTTGGCAGCTGCTGATACGCTACAATATTCCTACATTTATCTTTATCAACAAGATGGATATCTCCTATCTCACTAAGGAATCGCTGCTGAAGGAACTGAAACAGCGATTCTCAAACGGATGCTGCGATTTTAGTCCACTTCGTGACAGAAACGAGCTTACAGAAGAGCTTGCCGAATGCTCAGAGGAGATGATGAATTCTTTTCTCGACAGCGGTGAAATATCAGACGAACTTATTTCCGAGGCAATATCAAAACGAGAGGTATTCCCCTGCTTGTTCGGCTCTGCACTGAAATTGAATGGCGTGGATGAGCTGCTGGATATCCTCGACAGATACACTATGCAAAAATACTATCCTGATGAGTTCGGTGCAAGGGTTTACAAGATAACGCAGGACGAGCAGGGCGCTCGCCTTACTTACATGAAGATAACAGGCGGTTCATTGAAAGTGCGCTCACTGATTGAGGGAAATGGTTGGGCTGAAAAGATAAATCAGATCAGAATATATTCAGGCGTGAAGTTCACTGCTGTTGACGAACTGCCTGCAGGCGGTGTATGCGCTGTTACAGGTCTTACTAAGTCGTTTTCGGGAGAGGGCATCGGCTTTGAACGCAATAGTCCCTCCCCTGTTCTGGAGCCTGTTCTGACTTATAAGATCATACTTCCACCTAAAACAGATATTCAGACAGCACTGCAGCAGCTACACAAATTAGAAGAACAAGAGCCGCAGATGCACATCATCTGGAATCAGCGACTGCAGGAGATCCATGTGCAGCTGATGGGCGAGATTCAGCTTGAGATACTCAAGACTATGATATCCGACAGATACGGCATGGATGTCAGCTTTGACAGAGGCAGCATCACATATAAAGAAACTATTTCAGAATCCGTTGAGGGCGTTGGTCATTACGAGCCGCTGCGTCATTATGCGGAAGTGCATCTGCTGATGGAGCCTGCTGAGCGTGGAACAGGTCTGCAATTCTTTACTGATCTGCAGAGAGATTCCCTTGACATCAACTGGCAACGACTGATACTAACACATCTTGAGGAAAAGGTTCATATCGGAGTACTTACAGGCTCGCCTATCACTGATATGAAGATCACTCTTGTGGCAGGAAAAGCACATCTTAAGCACACCGAGGGTGGCGATTTCCGACAGGCAACATACCGAGCTGTAAGACAGGGACTGCGCTCTGCAAAATCCGTGCTGCTGGAGCCTTGGTATGATTTCAAACTGGAAGTACCATCTGAGAGTGTTGGACGAGCTATGACCGATCTGCAGCGAATGGAATGTGATATGCAGCCGCCTATTACCAACGGCGAGACAACTACTCTCAACGGATCAGCACCCGTATCTAAAATGCGCGATTATCAGAATGAGGTTATAAGCTATTCCCACGGCAAGGGCAGATTGACCTGCATTCCCAAAGGATATTTCCCGTGCCATAATAGCGATGAAGTAATCGCCGCAATAGGTTATGACGCAGACAGCGATGTTGAAAACACCGCCGACAGTGTTTTCTGCTCACACGGAGCAGGTGTTCTTGTCAAATGGGACGAGGCTCCGTCGCACATGCATGTTGACAGCGGAATACGCTTCGGGGGCAGTTCAGATGATAATGAGCATGAGATCGCAGTGCAGCAGCAGATATCCAACTACAAGCAACGCATGGCAACCGATAAGGAGCTTATGGAGATATTCGAGCGCACCTACGGCAAGATAGACCGTGATCCACGCAAAGCAATGCGCAACGAAAAATCACCCGAACACAAAAAGATCCCAAAGCTGCCACCACCTCCAAAAGGCCCTGAATACCTGCTGGTGGACGGTTATAACATAATCTTTGCATGGGATGAGCTTAACAAGCAGGCAAAAGACAATCTCGATCTTGCAAGAAATACGTTAATAAACATTCTGTGCAACTATCAGGGATTCAGGCAGTGCAATCTGATACTTGTGTTCGATGCATATAAGGTAAAAGGAAACCATCGTGAAGTGGAGCAGATAGGCGGTATAAACGTGGTATATACAAAAGAGGCAGAGACAGCGGATATGTATATCGAAAAGGTTGCACATAAGCTCGGCAAGGATCATAAGGTCCGTGTGGCGACATCAGATAACGTTGAGCAGCTGATAATCCTCGGAAGCGGCGGTATCAGAGTATCTGCTGCGGAATTCCACGAAGAAGTCAAGATGACGGAAAAGGCTATCAGAGAACTGATCGGAGGTTAAGATGGAACTAAAGACGATTGCATATCTCCGCTCGGATTTCCCTGAAAAATTCGGCATACCACGTCAGAGTGGACTGGTTGATTCGGTAGCAAGGATAGTATTCACACCCGAATACCGAAACCCCGATGCACTGAGAGGTCTGGAACAGTATTCCCACCTATGGATAATATGGCAGTTTTCAGAGGCGGTGCGGGATGAATGGTCACCGACGGTCAGACCACCTCGTCTTGGTGGAAACAAACGGATGGGCGTTTTCGCCACTCGCTCTCCATACCGCCCTAATCCGATCGGACTCAGCAGCGTGAAGATAGAAAGAATAGAATCAGATACTAAAGATGGTCCTGTAATAATCGTTTCGGGCGCGGATATAATGGATAATACACCGATATATGATATAAAGCCGTATCTTGCGTATGTGGACAGTCATCCCGATGCCTCCGATGGCTTTTCACTCAATCAACACGAAGGAACATTGAAGGTAATACTACCACAGGATATTGAGCAGCTATTCCCTGCAGATAAAAAACACACGATTATTGAACTTTTGGCGCAGGATCCTCGCCCACAGTATCAAAATGCTCCTGAACGAGTTTATACGATGAGCTATGGCAGCGATGACATAAGCTTTACAGTTGATGGAGATACGCTTACAGTAACAGGAATTAAAAAGATCAGATAAGGTGATATTATGCAATTCATTACAGAATATTCAAAGATAACCTGCTTTGACGACAACGGCAACGAAGTAGGAAAAATAACTTATCCCGAAACCGAAACAGGTGTTTTCACTATCGATCACACATTTGTTGACGCAAGCATGCAAGGCAAAGGTATAGCTGCAAAGCTTGTTCAGCTTGCAATAAATGATATCAACGTGCGCAGAGGTGAAGTGAAAGCAACCTGCTCCTATGCACAGAACTACATCACAAAGCATGGACTCCGCCCTGTAGTAATCTGCCACATGGTCACAAGTATTGACGGCAAGGTTACAGGTGAATTTCTGAACAGTAAAAAAGGTGTTCAGGTCAGTGAAAGCTACTACGAAATCAATCGTATGCTCAAAGGTGATGCCTTTGCCTGCGGTCGTGTAACAATGGAAAGCAGCTTCACAAGCAACTTCAAGCCTGATCTGACAAAATTTTCGAGCGCCTCCCTTCCCTGCGAGGATCATATTGCCACAAAGCATGACTACTATGCTGTTTCATTTGACAGGCTAGCAAAAGTCGGCTGGACAGACAGCCATATTCATGACGATGATATCGGTTATGATAATTGTCACATAATCGAAGTAATTACTGAAAATGCATCTTCTGAGATGCTTGAATATTACAGAAGTATCGGTGTCTCATACATTTTTGCGGGAAAAGATGATATCGATCTTAAGCTGGCACTTAACAAACTTTATAGCATTTTCGGAATAAAAAAGCTGCTGCTTGAAGGTGGAAGCATTATAAACGGCTCTTTCCTGCGTGCCGGATTGATAGATAGCCTGAGCCTTATTACAGCTCCGATAATTGCAGACAAAAACGACAAGCCACTGTTTATGGACTCAGACATGAGCGAGTTCAGGATGATAGGAGCTACTCCTATGGAGGATGGTTCAATCTGGATTAGATATGCCAGATAATATCAATTCAGATATACTATTGTCGAAACAATGAATATATTCCCGCCACGCGGTAACAATATCTGTGCAGACATAAAAACAACTTTTTCTATGAAAGGATTTGAAATATATGAAAGCTACAGGTATTGTCCGTAGGATCGATGATCTCGGACGAATCGTTATACCCAAGGAAATCCGCAGAACTATGCGTATTCGGGAGGGCGACCCCTTGGAAATCTACACCAGCTCTGATGGCGAAGTTATATTCCGAAAGTATTCTCCGGTCGGCGAGATCTCAGGAACTGCTTCACAATATGCCGATGTGCTATCGAAAGTCGGTGGCTGCCCTGCTGTTATCTGCGACAGGGATCATGTTATCGCAGTTTCCGGAATGTCCAAAAAGGAAGTAATTGAACGCAGAGTTTCCGGATCACTGGAAGATCTTATAGAACAACGCAAGACTCATTTCTATAAAAGTCGCGAGGACAAAAGACTCAATCCTATTGAAGGCATCGATCGATATGCATTCGCCTGTGCCCCTATTCTCTCTCAGGGCGATGTAAATGGTGCCGTCATTATGCTTGCAGGCGATAACAACGAGTTTGCAACAGGTGAACAAAGTGCACTGGTTCAGGCTGCTGCCATGTATTTTGGCAAACAAATGGAAGAATAAATCACATCCGCCGTGCTATAGCATGGCGGATATTACTATACAAGAAAAACCCCATCTTTTCAGATGGGGTTTATAATTACTTCTTGCGACGCTTACCAGTAGCAAACATCAGGATCGCAGAAACACCTGCAGCAGCAAGTGCCGCTCCTGCAACTGAACGAACGCCAGTATCAGGATTAGCCATCATGTTATTGGGTGTAGCACCCATAGGAACATCAAAATCGTCAAAATCAACAGGATCATCGTCGATTACGAAATCAGGCTGATCGCTGAGAGGTACATCCGGATCATCAAATATAAAGATCTCAGGATCGGTATCAGGATCTGTGTCAGTGTCAGTATCGGTGTCTGTGTCTGTGTCCGTATCGGTATCTGTATCCGTGTCAGTATCTGTGTCTGTGTCAGAATCTGTATCGCCATCAGTGTCAGAGTCTGTATCTGTGTCCGAATCAGTGTCTGTGTCGGTGTCAGTATCTGTGTCCGTGTCAGTATCTGCGTCGGAATCAGCATCCGTGTCGGAATCTGTGTCCGTATCGGTATCTGTGTCAGAGTCTGTATCTGTGTCGGAATTGGTGTCTGTGTCAGTGTCAGAGTCTGTATCAGTGTCAGTGTCCGTATCGGTGTCTGTGTCAGAATCGGTGTCAGTGTCTGTGTCCGTGTCAGAATCGGTGTCTGTATCCGAATCAGTGTCCGTGTCAGAGTCTGTATCGGTATCCGTATCGGTGTCAGTATCAGAATCTGTGTCGGTATCTGTGTCGGAATCAGTATCCGTGTCTGTGTCCGTGTCTGTGTCCGTGTCGGTATCTGTGTCTGTGTCGGAATCTGTGTCTGTATCGGTGTCTGCGTCCGAATCTGTATCAGTGTCAGAGTCTGTGCCGGTGTCAGTATCAGTGTCTGTGTCAGAATCTGTGTCTGTATCAGTGTCCGTATCGGAATCTGTATCTGTATCCGTGTCGGAATCTGTGTCTGTGTCTGTATCGGTGTCTGCGTCGGAATCAGTATCCGTGTCTGTATCAGTGTCAGAGTCTGTGTCAGAATCAGTATCCGTATCGGTATCTGTGTCAGAATCTGTGTCCGTG
>JAZKZL010000279.1:0-4626 GCA_045612645.1 Oscillospiraceae bacterium | reverse complement strand
TGCGAATATAACCCGTTCCATTACGGGCATAAATATCAGCTGGAGCAGACCCGTGCGGCGGGTGCTACCCATATCGTTGCGGTGATGAGCGGCAATTTTACGCAGCGCGGCGATGTGGCGATATTCGATAAATACTCCCGCGCAAGAGCTGCCCTTGAAAACGGTGCAGACCTCGTTCTGGAACTGCCCACCCGTTTCAGCCTTTCGGCAGCAGAGGGCTTTGCCAGAGGCGCAGTGAGCATTATCGAGGCTCTGGGCTGTGTGGAGATGCTCTCTTTCGGAGCAGAGTGCGGCGACATTGCAGCACTCAAAGAAGCGGCAGGCGCAAGCGAGTATGCTCTCCACACAGAGGAATTTCAGGAGCTTATGCGCAAGGGTAAGAGCTTTCCTGCGGCATTGCAGGAGGCTGTACGGGAATATTACACAGAGGATGTGTGCGAGGTGCTTTCCTCTCCGAACAACACCCTTGCGGTTGAATATATCAAGGCACTGGACGACATCGGCAGCATGATAGAGCCGTATGCGATACAGCGCAGCGGTGCGGAGCATGACAGCGAGGATGAGGACAAGGGGTTTGTGAGCGCTTCGCTGATACGGAAGAAGATAATTTCGGGCGAGGAATGGTCGGAGCTTGCTCCAGTCATAGACGGAGATACGGCAGATATCCACAGGCTTGAAATCGCGGTACTTGCAAAGCTGCGCACCATGCGTCCGTCTGAGTTTGAGAATGTTTACGATGCGGCGCAGGGACTGGGAGAGCGACTTTACAAGGCAGTGAGAAAGGCAACTTCGCTTGACGAGCTGTACTTCCTCACAAAGACGAAGCGCTACACTCTCGCAAGGATACGCAGAGCGGTGCTGTGTGCTTTCCTTGATATAGATAAGCACACGCTGAATGAACCGCCTGCATATATTCGCATTCTAGGCATGAACGGCAGGGGCAGGGAGATACTTGCTGCTGCTCAGTGTGGTCTGCCGATAGATACATCGCTTAAATCGCTGATGAAGCAGAGCAGGGAGGCTCATAGACAGGGCGCTGTTGAGGAACGCTGCGGAGATGTGTATTCGCTCGCATTCGCAAAGCCCCGTCAGTGCGGATATGAGTTCACCGCAAAACCTGTTATTTTGGAATGATATTTCACATAAAATAAATGGAGGAACATAAAATGAACAACTACAGCCTTATCGAGTACAAGAACTTCGGCAAATGCATCCTTATCGAGAACGACATCGCAAGCGTTATAATCACCGTTGATGTGGGTCCCCGCATCATCTCCTACAAGCTGAAGGATAAGGAGAACATCCTGCTTGAAGATGTGGATCGTGTTTTCTATGAGAACAGCAAGGAGTTCAAGGATTATTTCGGAGATAAGACATGGTACATCTACGGCGGTCACAGACTCTGGAGCAGCCCTGAGAGCTTTCCCCACAGCTATGTTCCGGATAATGACAAGGTTGCCTATGTGGTGTGCGAGGGTGCTATCAGCTTGCTGCCACCTCCCACAAAGACAGGTCAGCAGCACAATATCATCGTTGCCTTTGATGAGGATAACGAGAACAGCTCAAAGCTCACAATAGTCCACACCATCGAGAATGTGAGCAAGGAGCCTGTGGAGCTTGCTCCGTGGGCGATGAGCGTCTGCTCTGCAGGCGGTGTGGAGATATTCCCGCAGAACACCGCTGATAACGGCCTGCTCTCCAACCGCAGAAATGTTTTCTGGCCCTATTCCGATATCAACGACGAGCGCTTCTTCCTCAGCAACCGTTACGGTACTCTGAAGCAGGTTCCCGGCAGCGAGGGCAAGTTCAAGATTGGCATGAACAACGAGGATGGCTGGGCAGCTTACGTTAACCACGGACAGATCTTCCTGAAGAATTTCGATATGAACATTAAGGGCAATTACCCTGATTACGGCTGCAATTTCGAGACCTTTACGAATGGAATCTTCCTCGAATGCGAGAGTCTGGGGGAGCTGAAAAAGCTCATGCCGGGACAGAAGGCGTCCATCACCGAGGTGTGGGAGCTTATCCCCTGCGATGAGGAGTTCGATCCCCGTGACGAGGAGAGTATCGACGCTTTTGTCAAGAAATACGATCTTCGCAGAAAGAATATCTGAGCAAAGAAAGGCATACTATGACCCTTTACGAACAGTTAAGAGAAAAGCACAGAAAATTCATATACCACAGCTTTGACTTTCTTGAGGAAGATGGAGAAACAGTATTGCAGTTCCATTTTTCGATGGATGAATATAACTTTTATCCCCGTTGGAGGTTTCCTTTCGGAATCCCCGATAACGCAGACCATGATCTAATATCCGTCTGCGCTTTTTCACTCGGCATGGCAGAGCTTGTGTCATACTGGAAGTGCGCCTGCCCGCCCGAGGTGGAGATACGCTGCGGCGAGCTTTCCGAGTGGCAGAAGAACTGGTGGAAGAAGCTGTATTTCAACGGCCTTGGCGAGTATTTTTACCGCAACGGCATCGATGTGGATAGTGACAGCTTTATGACCATAAACACTGTAGGCACGACCGTTGTGCCGTTGCGTGCAGGCACAAATAAAATGTGCGGTATTCTTGTACCCATCGGCGGCGGCAAGGACAGCGTTGTTTCGGTGGAGCTACTGAAAAAGCACGGTGCGGATATCCATCCCTACATCATCAATCCCAGAGGTGCGACTCTCGGCTGCGTTGAGGCTGCGGGTATCGAACCCGAAAAAACGGTAGGCGTTCGTCGTACAATCGACAAGACCTTGCTTGAACTGAATAAGCTGGGATATCTCAACGGACACACTCCGTTTTCGGCAGTGGTGGCTTTCTCGGCGGAGCTTTTTGCGGCTATAAAGGGTCTGAAATACATTGCTCTTTCCAATGAGAGCAGCGCAAACGAGCCGTATGTGGACGGTACTCAGATAAACCACCAGTACAGCAAATCCACTGAATTCGAGCGGGATTTCCGTGAATACTGTGAAAAGAGCTTTGGCGGTTATGGCAGATGTCCCGAGTATTTCAGCCTGCTGCGCCCCTGGAGCGAGTGGCAGATAGCAAGGGAATTTGTGAAGCATCCGCAGTATTTCGATGTGTTTCAGAGCTGCAATCTCGGCAGCAAGACGGATGTGTGGTGCGGCGAGTGCGCAAAGTGCCTGTATGTCTACATCCTGCTTTCCGCATTCCTTGACGACGACGTGCTGACGGGCATCTTCGGCTGCAATATGCTGGAAAAGAATGAGCTTGCGGATATGTTCGACGGCCTTGTGCTGGATGGCGAGGATAAGCCGTTTGAA
The DNA here is from genome assembly GCA_045612645.1 of Oscillospiraceae bacterium. Classification (GTDB taxonomy): domain Bacteria; phylum Bacillota; class Clostridia; order Oscillospirales; family Ruminococcaceae; genus CAG-115. The sequence continues at coordinate 1,346 of JAZKZL010000279.1, read as the reverse complement.
TGCGTAGGTACCCGTGATGAGATACGCCTTTCCCTTGAAATGGCGTCTAAAAAACGCGGAGCAATGTCTCCTGCACTCATTCGCCGATATGTGGGGTATCGTGAGATAGGCGGATTCAATATCCCCGACCTTACAAAGTTTTTTGACGATGAAAACTTCGTACCCGATGAATTTATATATCTTCTGAAAGGCAATTGATATGGAATATTCCGTTTTAAAGCCCTTTTTCGAGGGCAAGCGTGCTGTTATCCTCGGCTTCGGCAGAGAGGGCAGAGTATGGCTTGATATACTTAATAAGCTTGACTGCTGCGCAGAGATAGCTATCGCAGACATGAACGAGGTGCAGGCTGAGGGAGTGACGCTCCTGTGCGGCGAGAATTATCTGGAGCGTGCAAAGAGCTATGATGTCATCCTGCAGTCACCGGGTGTTATCATCAAGGATAAGCTGACGGCAGAGGAAAAAGCAAAGATACTTACGCAGACCGAGCTGCTTTTAAGGCTGCGCCCCTGCAAGATAATCGGTGTGACAGGCACAAAGGGAAAGTCCACCACCTCATCACTGATACATCATTTTCTGAAATCAAACGGCATGGACACCATGCTTATCGGCAACATCGGTGTGCCGCCGCTGGAGCGCTTTGAGGAGATGAATGAGGGTACAGTGGCTGTGTGCGAGATGAGCTGCCATCAGCTTGAATTCGTGCAGCATTCGCCTGAGATAGCTGTGCTGCTGAATATCTTCCCCGAGCATCTCGATCACTACACGGGCTTTGAGGCGTACAAGGCGGCAAAGGAGAATATCTATCTGTATCAGCAGGAGGGCGATACCGCAATCATTAATGCGGATATTGCGCCTGAAAACACAGGCGGAGCGCTTGTGACAGGTTCTTTCGGTGGCGTGGGAGATATCTGCACCGATGGTGGAGATATCACGCTCTGCGGCGATATCATCACAGCCGATAAGATAAAGACAAAGCTTCTCGGCAAGCATAATATCTACAACATAGCTATGGCGTTGAAGGCTGCGATAAATGCAGGTGCGGATATGGATAAGTGCCTTGAATCGTTGCCTGATTTCGCAGGTCTTGAGCATCGCTTAGAATACGTTGCGACTATTGATGATGTGGAGTATATCAACGACAGCATCTGTACCATCCCCGAGGCGGCAATCGCCGCAGTGGAGGCTGTAGGCGGCTGCGATGTGCTTATCATCGGCGGCATGGACAGGAACATCCCTTATGGCAAGCTGGTGGATTTCCTGAACACAGGCGCAGTGGCGAATGTCATCCTGCTGCCCGACAGCGGTTGGCGTATCGCAACAAGTCTTGATAACACGAAGTTCGGCG
>JAZKZL010000278.1:0-4378 GCA_045612645.1 Oscillospiraceae bacterium | reverse complement strand
TATAATCGTATCTGTGAGAGTACCATAAGAATGCTCCACACCGTTATGTGCGAGGAATGCATCTGCCGTGCGGCTCATGACCTCGCTGTACACCGACGAGACACCCGCCAGCACGAACAGCATTGCCGCCGCCTTGCCGATCACCTTATCAGCTGCGGAATATCCCTGCAAGGATACGCCGTTCTCTATCCACTCCACCATAGGTGCCACGCCACGCTTCATGCTTGTGTGAACGCTTTCTCCATAGCAGAGGACGCAGGTATAGCCGCCGTCCGTCAGAAGCTGCTTTGCTCTTTCAAGATCACTCATGCAATTTCTTTGCTCCGCTCAGCTTTTCGGTAAGGTAAGGGATGAGCGCCCACTGGATGAGCATTCCGTACAGACCTGCTGTAACGAACTCCCACGCAGAAGCCACTGTAAGCTGAACACTACCGAGGATATACACCGCTGCAAGGGTAGCTGCGGCTCTTGCGAAACGTCCTGCCAGCTGCACTATCAGCAGCTTAATAAAGCTGTTCATTTCAGCCTTTCTGAGAAGTCCCGCTGTCAGGCCGTAAACGCCAAGCTCTATCGCCATAAGCGGCACGATCGAGGCTAACGGCATACCTGTGAGCAGAAAGCTTAAAATGGGACTAAGCACACCTGCCACAGCTCCCACAACGGGGCCGCCGAGGAAGCCTGCCAGCAGCACGGGAATGTGCATGGGCAGCAGTGCTGCACCCACCGAAGCGCCTGTACCCGACACCACACCTATAAGATGGAATATCTGCGGCAGCGCCACTGCTCCCACAACTGCTGCCGCAGCCATCAGGAGCTTTGTCAAAACAGCTTTTCTTTCAATAACATTATTCATAAAAAGCACCTCCGAAATTAATATATCTATATGATACTATTAAATTCCACTTTTTTCAATAGTTTTTTTTGATATTCAGAAAGATAGTTCAGTTTTTTGAAATGAAGGCATGGTATTTGGTATATCTTTTGCAGTAAGCTTTGAAACCGAGAACAAACTCGCCATTTCTATGGAGCTTCCGCCGTATCTTGCACGGATGCTCTCCATGGCTCTTTCAAGTTTCTCCTGCTTTTCCGAGGCGCCCATGTCATCCTCCAGAAAAAGCTGCTGCGGCTCGCTTTCGGGGCAGAGATCTATCGCACGCACTGTAAGCGCCCTTACCACTGTATGCCAGCCGTAGTTCTCACGAAACAGCCGCATGGCTGTGTGAGCTATCTCGGAAAAGGACTGGGTAGACGCATCAAGCAAACGCTGGTGCTGCGTTACATGGAACATATTGTCCTTAACGGCGATCTGCACGCCTTTTGCTTTAAGTCCGTATCGCCTTAGCCTTGCCGAAACATCCTGCGAAAGCTTATAGAACACCCTCCACACATCATCGTCTGTGTAAAGATCAGTCACGCAGGTCGTACCGTGACCCACGCTCTTTATCGTCTCGCAGAAATCCATGTGGTTTACGGGAGAATCATCCAGCCCGTTGGCGCTGCGCCATATCTGCACACCGCACTTTCCCAGCGGCTTCAGTATATCCTTGTGGATGCCCGCAAGCTGAGATATCGTATATATACCGTGGCTCTCGAGATATCGTGCCGTTGCAGGGCCTACACCACGCATATCTGACGCAGGAAGGCTGCCTATCTTCTCACGAATGCTTTTCTTTGAAATGACAGAGACCGCATCGGGCTGCTTCATATCTGTGCCTAGCTTTGCAAACACCTTATTGAAGCTGACGCCTACGGATATCGTGATGCCAAGCTCCCGTTTCACTCGCTCACGGATGATATGGGCGATCTTTTCACCGTCTCCGAAAAGCAGCCTGCTTGCTGTCACATCCAGCCAGCATTCATCTATGCCGAACGGCTCGATGAGATCGGTGTAATCCTCGTATATTTTCCTTGTGAGGGCAGAATATTTCATGTACTGATCGAACTGCGGCGGCACTATCACCAGATTACGGCATTTCTGCTGCGCCTGCCATATCGCCTCGCCTGTTTTTACGCCGCAGCGCTTTGCCTGCTCGGATTTTGCAAGCACTATACCGTGGCGGTCCTCCTTGCTGCCACAGACCGCTACAGCCTTTCCACGCAGCGAGGGATCAAGCATTATCTCCACAGAAGCGTAAAAGGAATTAAGATCGCAGTGAAGTATGGTTCTTTCCATGCCGTCTCCTTTCCAAAACATTGAGAACTTTTTGATAACTTTATAGAACAACTTGATTATATACTCTTTTAAAAACTTTGTCAAGCACAATTCGGAACATTTTGATAACTTGTATCTTTTTTGAATGAATTTGAAATTTTACTCAGATAATCAAGACAAAAAATTAAATATATGTTAGAATGATATCAGAAAGAAGGATCTTTCGTGTATGCATACATTTTCCACACCAAAGGAAGGAGTGCTGATATTGAACAGCTTCTATATTTTCGCTGATGCTCTCGAATATATCGAAAGCAGGCTGTGCGATGAGATAACTCAGCAGGATATCGCCGATGCGTGCTGCTGCTCGCTTTCCTGCCTGCAGAAGATATGGCGTTACTGCTCCCATACCAGTATAAAGGAGTACATCTCAAAGCGCCGCCTTGCAAACAGCGCAAAGGATATTCTGCGCGGCGAATCCACGATAACCGAGATAGCTTTCAGGTATCAATACAACTCTCCCGAGGTATTCACAAGAGCTTTTACAAGACTGTGGGGAGTATCACCCTCCGCTTTCAGTGAGCGGTACAGGAATGCGGATATCTTCCCCCGCATAATTGCAGACGAAAACAATGTAGGAGGAAATTATATGGGACGCAAGGTAGATCTTTCGGAGCTTTACGATTTTTTACGCTCAAAGGCAGACACTTATGTGCTGTGCTTCGATGTTGCGCATCTCACACCGATAAATCAGAATCACGGACATAAGGCAGGAGATGAAGTGATACTCGAAGCCTTTCGACGCATCGACGAAGCCGCAGGCGACGATATGGCGGTATTCAGGATAGGCGGAGATGAATTTGCCATGATAACAGGTCTTTCTGATCCTGCTGAGGTGGAAAAGCTTGCCGAGAAAGTGATCTCGCAGAACAACAATCCCGTTATCTTTGAAGGCAAGGAGATCCCTGTAGCCATCAGAACAGGGGCTGTGAAATACAAGGCACGCCCGTTCAGATACGACGAGCTGTTCAGCAAGCTGAGAAGCACCATCTGCAATGCCGCTGAAGTGGGCAAGGTGAAATTTTACAATGAATAACGGATAAAATAACTATGCACCCGTTTCCGATAAAGGAAGCGGGTGCTTTCTATGTGAATAATCATAACAGAAAAAAGGATAATATTAATTAAATAACCGCTGATACGGCGGCAACAGAGGTGATCCATTATGACAAGATACAAAGGCAAGGGCGTTTACGGCGCTGTAGCGACAGGCAGGATAAAGGTTTTTAAACGTCAGGATATGCAGGTAAAAAGAGTGCGCACGGATTCCCCTGAAAAGGAACTGGAGCGACTTTCCGCAGCAAAGGAAAAGGCGCTCTCACAGCTGCAGAAGATATACGAAAAAGCGCTTGTTGAGGTGGGAGAGGCAAATGCTCAGATATTTGAGATACACATGATGATGGTGGAGGACGAGGACTACAACGAAGCAATTGAAGGCATGATAAAAACGCAGAGCGTGAATGCCGAATATGCCGTTGCAGTTACTGCGGATAACTTTGCAGAGATGTTCCGTGCTATGGAGGACAGCTATATGCAGGCGCGGGCAGCGGATGTGCGGGATATCTCCAACCGCTTGATAGCCTGTCTCTCTGCCGATAACAGCACTGAGGATCGCCCCGACGGAAAGGTGATAATCTGTGCAGACGATCTTGCCCCCAGCGAAACTGTGTCACTGGACAAGGCAAATGTGCTGGCATTTGCAACAGCGCACGGCTCCTCGAACTCACACACTGCTATTCTTGCAAGGAGCATGAATATTCCTGCTATAATCGGTCTTGGCGAGGAGTTCCTCCGCACCGTAAAAGACGGCGATACCGCTATTGCCGATGGCTTTTCGGGTGAGCTTATCCTCTCACCTGACGATGTGACTCTTGCAGATTATGAGCGAAGACAAAAGGAAGAGGCGCGCAAGACAGAACTGCTGAGAAAACTCAAGGGCAAGGATAACATCACCATCGACGGCACTCATATCGATATTTTCGCAAACATCGGCAGCGCTGACAGCATAGGAGAGGTTCTGCTGAACGACGCAGGGGGAATAGGTCTTTTCCGCAGCGAATTTCTGTATCTCGAAAACAAAGCGCTCCCCACAGAGGAGGAGCAGCTTCAGATATATAAACGTGTGCTGGAGAGCATGGGCAGCCGAAAGGTCATCATCCGTACCCT
>JAZKZL010000277.1:0-7011 GCA_045612645.1 Oscillospiraceae bacterium | reverse complement strand
CCGATCACCTTTTAAAATGCGTATTTTTCCGTAGGGGCGACCTTTGGTCGCCCGTTAATGACGATCGTGTTTTGGCGGGCAACCAAAGGTCGCCCCTACGCCGATACATTAATTATCTTGCACCTACATATTCCGATTTATCGATTTGTATTGAGAAAATTATAAAAAACTATTGACAACAACTGTATTACATGATATAATACAACTGTACTAAGACAAATAATACAGTTGATACGCATAGTACATTATGACGTAAAGGAGGTCGGAACGTGCTTGACATAAGGCTTGAGGGCAAGGCTCCCATCTATGAGCAGCTGTTCAATGGCATAGCTCAGCTGATATCCTCGGAGAGGCTGAAGCCCGATGAAAAGCTGCCTGCGGTGCGCGAGGTGGCAAAGCAGCTCGGAATCAATCCGAATACAGTGCAGAAAGCCTATGCACAGCTTGAACAGGCAGGGCTGATATATTCCATGCCTGCGAAGGGCAGCTATGTTGCGCAGAGGACTTGTGCAGCGGCGGCGCTAAGAGCGGAAGCAGTGAAGCGTCTTGAGGTTTCGCTGTATGACGCAAAGAAAAGCGGCATTCCACGAGGGGATGTCGAAGATCTGCTGGATAAAATATGGTCAGATGACAGAAATGAGGGGAATTCATGATAGAGATCAAAAATGTGGTCATGCGGTTTGATAACAGCATTGCGCTGGACGGGGTGAGCATGACCATTCCCGAGGGCTGTGCCTACGGACTTCTCGGTTCCAACGGCGCGGGTAAATCCACGCTTTTGAGGCTGCTTTCGGGTATTTACAGACCCTATTCGGGCGAGGTGCTTATCGATGGCGAGCCTGTCTACGATAACGTGCCGATAAAGGAAAAGGTGTTTTTCATAAACGATGAGACCATCCAGTTCAATGATATGACACTGCTGGATATGAAGGCTTACTACAAGCGCTTTTATGGCAGCTTTTCCGAGGAGCTTTTTGAAAAGCTGCACGGCGTTATCGGTCTGCCGCTGAAGAAAAAGCTCAATACTTTCTCAAAGGGAATGAAGAGACAGGCGGCGGTAATCTGCGGAATCGCCTGCAGAACACCGTATCTGTTCCTGGACGAGGCTTTTGACGGACTTGATCCTACAATGCGTATCATCGTAAAGCAGATGCTTATCGATGCTATGCTGGATAACAAGCTGACGGTCATCTTTTCCTCCCACAACCTGAACGAGATAGATGAATTCTGCGACAGAGTGGGACTCATGCACGGCGGAAACGTGGTGTTTGACAGAGAGCTTGACAATGTAAAGGGCAGCGTTGTGAAGATCCAGACAGCGTTTGACAAGCCTGTTACAGCCGAGGATTTCAGCGGCTTTGAGCTGCTGCATATCGAAAGCATCGGCAGTGTTACACATATCATCGCAAAGGGCGACAGAGAGGCTATCCGCAGCGGTATTAATGCTCTCTCTCCCAAAATTTATGATGAAGTGCCCCTCAGCCTTGAGGAGATATTCGTTTATGAAATGGAGGTGTTAGGCTATGACAGCTCGAAGCTCGACAGGTAATTTTTCTAAGTTCGGCACATACTTTCTCTATAAGCTGAGAACTATTCGTCCGCTTATCATACTTAACGCCATTTTCGCGCTGCTTTCCTATCCTCTGGTGGGCGGAATCCTTGTTCCGTATGCGTCGAATTATATGGAGCTTGAGGCTCTGCGTGAGCAGCTGCGTCAGTCCAACACGAATTTCAATTATTATGAAGATCCTGTATATCAGGTACTGAGAGACCGTTCGGATGTGCTGGAGGGTCTGCTGGTAATGGCGGTCATCATCGGCGTTATCATGCTGATCGGTATGTTCATCATGAGCTACGGCATCCTCGCAAAGAGCTTCCGCTGGCTCTACCGCAAGACGATCGTGGATATGGACTATTCTCTGCCCGTATCTGACGATACACGTTTCTTCGGCGACCTGCTGGCAAGCTTTGCAGGCAGCCTTGTTCCGCACCTTATCGCAATCTTTGCAGGCAGCATACTGTGGCGTGTTTTTGCGAATATCATGCTCGGCAATGAAGCGGGGATGGAGGAGTATGCAGAGCTGATGAACAGCCTTATCCCTGAGCAGCTTATGTATACGGGACTTTTCTCCTGCATTATGTTCATGGCATTCTCGCTGTTCGTTATGTCGCTGTGCGGCAGAAGTGCAGAGGCGCATATCTATCCGTTTGTTATCACGGGCGTTGTTCCGCTGATCCATGTTATCTGTATGCTCATCGTGCTGGTGAATACCTACGGCTACGAAATGAGCGGCGACATCACAAGCGAGTTCCGATCCATAGCTGCCACATCGCCGCTTGGTCTGATCTTCATGAGCATCTTTTATCTTTTTGATGGTGATATCGACAGCCCTATGGCATTCAAGGCGCCGATGTTCAACGGCGGTATCGGCATAGTTGCTCTGCTGATCACCATCGGTCTGTTCGTTGCGGCATATTTCCTCATCAGAAAGCGCCGTGCAGAGCGTGTGGGAAGCCCCTATGTGTTCGGAATCGTGAAGCCTGCTATCCCTGCGGTAGTCACCTTTGCTGCGGTATCCTGCTTTATGCTGGGCATATTCGCTGTGCTGCGTGACGCGGAGGAGTACAGCTATACACCCTCTGTCGTTGGCATAGTTGTGGCGATGGTCATCATCACATTCATCATGTATGTTATCATGGAGCTTATCAGCGGCAAGGGCTTCAAGAAGTTCCACATCACGCTGCTGAAGTATATCGTGACAATGGCGGCAAGCATCCTTATCTGCTTCGGTCTGCATATTTCCAACGGTTTCGGTCTTGCGAACTATGTTCCCGATGTGGAGGATGTGCAGTCGGTGACCTATGAGGTGTACAGCAACAGAAATAATCCTAACAAGGGCTTCGTTGTGACCGAGCCTGAAAATATCAAGATGATAACCGAGCTTCACAGGGATATCCCCAAGGAGCGTCAGACAGACGAGCATAGCCGCCATATCAGCATCGAATATACCATGAAGGACGGCGGCACTGTCTCCCGTATGTACTACATCACCAAGGAGCAGTACAATGATTATGTACGCCGCAGTTTCAATGCGGAGGGTCTGTTTGCTTATGAGTTTATCAACTACAGATACTGGTCGGATCCTGTCAATATCTTCATGATAGATATGTATGATTGGCAGGAGTATGGCACAGGCACTGTGGTGGATATCCCCTTTGATGAATTTGCTGAGGCTTATCGCAAGGACTGTGAGAATGCTACCTTTGAGCAGGCTTACGGCTATGCGCCTGGTACTCGTTCAAATGATATATGTTTTCACTATAATCATATTGGCGATGAGCTTACAGGCGAGCTGTACAAGAGCAGCGCGAACGTGAATGTGTATTCGTGGAACACGAATGTTCTGCAGCTGCTTGCAGAACATGGCATTGATGTGTTTGACGAGCTCGGTCTGAACCGCTACAAGTCGGCATTCGTTGTGGAATATGATGCAGACAGGTACAACGGCCACTTCAACTTTGATGAGCGTGTGGGATTCATCCTTGCAGGTGATGACAGCTTCCCTGAGGAGAAGTACGAGGAGTATGGACTGGTAGATAAGTATGTTTACCACGGTGAGTACATTGATGAGGAATATTACTACGAGGAGTACGGTTATGCGGATGATCCGACTATCTCTTATGTGACCACTGCTCCCTATGTCGTGGATAAGGAGTATTACTACAACGAGATCGACTATAAGATGAACAAGGTGGATATCACCGATCCTAAGCTGAAGGAGCTGCTGGAGGACTGCAGCTATGCGGTAGATCCCGCTTACAGCGGTGAGAAGCTGTATTTCGTGCTGCTGACCACTGCCGAAAACCTCAACGAGTCTATTTTTATGAGCAGCTACTGCAAGTATTATGTGGTTGCAGAGGATAATGCGGCTCTTGCTCAGGAGCTTATGGCGAAATATCCCAATCCCGAAACCTAAGACACCACCCATTCCCTCAATAAATATGGAGAAGCACTGCTCGTTTTGGGCGGTGCTTCTTCATTTTTCTAATATATGGAATTTGGGCGAGTTGTAAAACAATGTAGAAGTTTTTTGGCGGATTTTGTGTATATGTGACAAAAAACAGGCTTTTCTTACTATATTTTAGCATTTAGGTGGTCAAAGTGTTCAACTTTGTCAAAAAAATGTCCGAAATTTTGGCAGATCGGATCGAGCTTTTTTTAAAAATAAGTTGCAATATGAATCGAAATAGTGTATAATTATAATACGAATAACCATGTTCTTTTGTAAGTTTTTTACTATTTTTCGTTACACTTATTTATATGCAATAAAAAAAGGGGAATTGAAATGGCATTATTTGATACCACTGCGTTTCGCGTTCTTGAACAGGGCATGACTCTGCTTTGGCAGAAGCAGCAGGTCATCGCTCAGAATATCTCCAATGCGGACACGCCCGAGTATAACTGCAAATACATCGAGTTCGGCGGCATTCTTCGCGAGAAGCTGCGTGCAAACGGCTCGATAAAGAATGAGCTGGATCTTACATATCAGATCGTTACCGATTATGCTACAAGAGATCAGGCAGACGGTAACAACGTTGATAACGATACCCAGATGGCGGAGCTTGCCAATGCGCAGATGCAGTATGATGCGCTGATAAACTCCATGAACGGCAACTTCACCAGAATGAGAAGCGCACTCATGACTAAGTAACGGAGGGCTGATATATGGCATTTTTGAGTTCAATGAATATTCCGCTTTCCGGTATGACGGCAGAGCGTCTGAGAATGGATATAATCGCACAGAACGTTGCCAATGCGGATAACGTTGCAGGCACTGCGGAGGACGCTTTCAAGCGTCAGATGGTGGTGTTCGGCGAGGATAAGAGCTTCAGAAACCTGCTGTGGACAAAGCTCGGCACAGGCGAGGCTCATTTTCACAAGTACATCCAGTACAAGGGTGTTGAGGTAAGACAGGTGGTGGAGGATGAAACTCCCGCGGAGCCTGTTTATGATCCCACACATCCTTTGGCTGATGAAAGAGGCTATATCTACGAATCCAACGTTGATGTGGCTGTGGAGCAGCTTGACGCTATCGAGGCGTCCAATATGTATGACGCAAACCTCGCAGTGTTCGAGGTGGTGAAGATGATGGCGCAGAAGGCGCTGAACATCGGAAAAGGCTGATCGAAAGGATTGATATAAATGATCGAATTTACAACTCTTCCAACCCTTAAGCCGATGGAGCCTATGGCTCCCATGGGCGAGGCAGGCAGACAGATAGCTATCAACACCGAGGACGCATCCTTCCTTGACATCTTCAAGGGGCTTGTTAACAACGTGGTTGAAACAAATGAGCAGGTAGACCGTGACGCTATCGATCTCATGCTCGGCAATATCGATGATCTTGCTCAGGTGCAGACGAATATCGAAAAGGCAAATGTTGCAGTTGATCTGCTGGTTACCGTAAAGAATGAGGCGGTAGCAGCTTACAACACCATCATGAATATGCAGGTGTAAAGGGCTTGCCACAGGCGTGAAAAGCTCAAAAACAGCGTAGTTAACGCATTTACTCCGGAGGTCACTTTTTAATGAACGAAAAGCTTAAAGGTACGGTGACTACCGTTAAGGAAAAGTGGAGCGAATCTTCCAAAATGGCAAAGATCCTGCTCGTTACTGTTCCTATAGCGGTGCTCGCAATCATAATCGTCCTTGTAATACTTCTCAATAACAAGGATGATGCAGTTCTGTTCTCGGGTGTTGAACAGACAGAGGCAGGTCAGATAGCTTCCGCTATCACTGCTCTCGGTGTTACCGATGTAACAGTGAAGGATAACGGTGATATCATCGTTCCCGAGGATCAGGTCGATTATCTCAGAATGCAGATGTATATGCAGGGATATCCCACTTCCTCTACAGATTATGAGATATGGAACAACGGCGTGGATCTTTGGTCCACCGATTCCGATAAGCGTGAGGTCAAGCGTCAGCAGCTGGAAACACGAATCGGCGCAGCGCTGACAACACTGGATCAGATCCAGTCGGCGACTGTTACTCTCGTGCTTCCCGAAACAGCGGATTATGTGCTGATATCCGATAAGGGCGTGTCCTCCTGCTCCGTGATCCTGAAGATCAAGGAGGGTGAGGAGCTCACAAATGCCGAGGTCCGTGCGATCTATCGTGCAGTAACAACAAGTGCGGAGAACCTCACCAATGATAACATCTCTATCATGGATACCACGGGCAAGGCTTATGAGTGGATCGATCCTGAGGAGGATAAGTACACAGAGGTAGATCAGTCGGGCGTTACAGTTGCAACAAGACGTCTGCAGTTCCAGAAGGAATTTGAGGAGCTGCTGTACGAGGATATGAAGACCATGTTCGACAAGAGCTTCGGCGAGAACGGCTATGCGTTCAATGTTACAGCAGTTCTCAACTACGATAAGCTCTCCGTTGAGGAAGAGGAGTTCATCCCTGTTGAAGGTACCGATCACGGCGTTATCGATCACGAGGATCATGTGGAAGAGGGCGGCAGCATCGGCACAGGCTCAGGCATCGTGGGAGTTACTCCCGACGGTGATGAATCCCCCGATTATCCCGAGTTCATCGGTGAAGAGGACGGTCAGAATTACTGGTACGAAAAGGATGAGATCCAGTACAGAGTATCCAACATCAAGAGATCTCTTGTGAAGGATGGCTATGAGATAGAAAAGCTCAGCGTAGCGCTGATGGTAAATGAGACCAACATGACCGAGGCAGACCGTGAGGCTCTGCAGGATCTGGTGGCTAAGGCAGCAGGCACGAGCATCAATGATGTTTCGGTATACAACATGCCATTCGTGCTGCAGGGCAGCCAGCAGGGTACCACAATTGACGGCAACGGAAACATCAACATCTACACTCCCGGAATGGATTCCTATCGTGATATACTGCTGTTCGTTGTTATCGGACTGGGTGTGCTGCTGATAATCCTTCTTATCATGTCGCTGTTCATGAGCAGCTCCAGAAAGAAG
>JAZKZL010000276.1:0-2070 GCA_045612645.1 Oscillospiraceae bacterium | reverse complement strand
TTCAAGGATATGGCTCTGCAGATCCTGCCTTACCTGCTGACAACTTCCGCAAAGAAGACAGTAGACGGCAAGGAGATCGCTATTCTGGTTGCTACATCCGGCGACACAGGTAAGGCTGCTCTCGAGGGATTTAAGGATGTTGACGGCACAAGCATTACCGTTTTCTATCCTGAGGATGGCGTAAGCCGTATGCAGAAGCGCCAGATGACAACACAGGAAGGCGGTAACGTTCACGTTTGCGCTGTAAAGGGCAACTTTGACGACTGCCAGAACGGTGTAAAGGCTATCTTCACTGATAACGCTTTTGCTGATAAGCTTGCACAGAACAACATTCTTCTTTCCAGTGCAAACTCCATTAACTGGGGCAGACTTGCTCCTCAGATCGTTTACTATGTTTCCACCTATGTGGAGCTGGTAAAGAACAAGGAGATTCCCTTCGGCGAGAAGATCAATATCGTCGTTCCTACAGGAAACTTCGGCAACATTCTTGCTGCTTACTATGCAAAGCTCATGGGTATTCCCGTAAACAAGCTGATCTGCGCATCCAACAGCAACAATGTTCTTACCGATTTCATCAATACAGGTATCTATGACAGAAACAGAAAGTTCTTCACAACTGTTTCTCCCTCCATGGATATCCTCATCTCCTCTAACCTCGAGCGTCTGCTGTATCACCTTTCGGGCGATAACGATGCAGTTATCAACGACTGGTTCGGCAAGCTCAAGACAGATGGCAGATATGAGATCTCCGATGATGTAAAGGCAAAGGTAACAGACCTCTTCTATGCAGGCTGTTGCAGCGATGAGGATACCAAGTCCACCATCAAGGAGACATTTGAAAAGTATTCCTACCTGCTGGATACCCACACTGCAGTTGCAGTAAAGGTATACGAGGATTATCGCAAGGCAACAGGCGATGAGACCAAGACAGTTATCGCATCCACCGCTAACCCCTATAAGTTCAGCGGCGCAGTTTACGAGGCTGTCGGCGGTGTTATAGATACAGATGACGAGTTCGAGATCATCGACCGTCTTGAAAAGCAGACAAACACTCAGATGCCTGCGCCTCTCGCAGCAACAAAGAACAAGGAAGTACGCTTCACAGGCTCTGTTGAAAAGCAGGAAATGCCCGGCGTAGTTCTGGATTTCCTCAAGTCCTGAGACTGAAGAAGGGAGGCAAATGTGCTTTACACAATTGGCGACCTTCATCTTTCGCTGGGATGCGATAAGCCTATGGATATCTTTTCGGGCTGGACTAATTACCTTGAACGTCTCGAATCCAACTGGAACAGCATGATAACCGATGATGACACCGTGGTGCTTCTCGGAGATCACAGCTGGGCATTGAAGCTGGAGGATGCATACAAGGATCTGGAGTTCATCCATTCCCGCCTGAAAGGAAAGAAGATACTTGTGAAGGGTAACCACGATCTTTGGTGGGGAACCATGAACAAGATAAATGAGTTCGTTAAGTCGAATGGTTTTGACAGTCTGCAATTTCTGTTCAATAATGCTTTCCTTACCGAAGGCGTCGCAATTTGTGGCACCCGTGGATGGATAAGGGAGAACGGGGAACAGCCCGATATGAAGGTGCTGAACCGTGAGGCAGGCAGACTGGAAGCTTCCTTGAAGGAGGCTCAGAAGCTCGGCGGAGAGCCGATAGCATTCATACATTATCCTCCCGTCTACCGATCGGAGGAGAATATATACCTCACCGATGTGCTTCAGAGGTACGGCGTTAAGCGCTGTTATTACGCACATCTCCACGGTGGCAGCATAAAGGGCGCACTAAACGGCGTGCATAACGGCGTTGAATACCGTCTGGTATCTGCTGACGGCGTGAATTTTACTCCGGTAAAAATTGAAACGGATCGCTGATCCGGAAATTAAAAAATAAATGTCCTAACGGACAGGAAGGAATTTTGCAATGGAGATCATTTCCCAGAACAAGACAGTAACAAATACTTACGCTATCGAGTTTACATTCAGCGCAGAGGAGTTCGAGGCTGCTGTAAACGCTTCTTTCAACAAGAGAAAGAAGAACATTTCTATCCCCGGCTTCCGTAAGGG
>JAZKZL010000275.1:0-2249 GCA_045612645.1 Oscillospiraceae bacterium | reverse complement strand
CGACGCCGAGCGATGCTCGGCTTACGCGGGGCGCAAACTCCATTTCGCATTCCCCTAATGGGAATGCGATTTTGCTGTGCAAAACCATTCCGTTTGCCACTGATCCCCTTTTAAAATGCACCTACAAATTCCGATTTATCGTTTTGATAAAATGGCGGAAAATGTCGAAAGTTAACATTTTGTTAATATTAGTATAGTAAATTGTGATAAAATATGATATAATAGGGGTGGTATATATTAAAATATTACTGTATATCCTGCTTGGTCTGGTTGGAGCTTTTTTATTGATGATCTTGTTTCTGACGGTAGTCGCACTTACTGTGAACCCTAAGAAACATTACGAAAAGGAGCATCCGTTTTACCGAGGCGTGCTCAATGTCTTTTCGGGCGCTGCGCTGTGGCTGCTTGGTGTAAGAACTACAGTAGAGGGCGCTGAAAAGCTGCCTAAGAGCGGCAATTTCCTCTTCATCAGCAATCACCGTTCCAATTACGACCCGATAATCCAGTGGTATGTGCTGAGGGAGTACAAGCTCACCTTTGTCTCCAAAAAGGCGAATTTCAGAGTGCCTTGGTTCGGACGCATAATCCATCGCTGCGGCTTTCTGCCGATTGACAGAAAAAGTCCGAGAAAGTCGATGGAAACGCTCAGCAAGGCCGCCGAACTCCTGAGTAGCACAGAAAAATGCGTTGGCATCTATCCCGAGGGAACACGCAGCAAGAGCGTGGAGCTGCTGCCCTTTCACAAAGGCGTGCTGAAGATAGCGCAGAAAGCAGAAAGACCTATCGTTATCGCTGTTATCGAGGGTACAGAAAAGGTATTCAGGAATATTTTGCATTTCAGACGATCAAGGATCGTGATAAGAATACTGGAAACAGTGGATACCGAAAGAGTAAAGGCGGTGAAATCCTCGGAGCTTGGCGAATACGCCCATGCGCTGATGGAAAGCTCCTTTACCGATAAATAAGGAGAAATATGGCTACATACGTTTTATACAACTCTCTTGCCGGCAACAGCACATGTGAGAGCAAGCTGTCAGAGCTTGAAAAGCACCTGCAGGGCAAGGAATACACAATGCTCAGCACTGCTGATATCGGCGGTTATGCGCAGTTTATGAACGAACTTCGATTGGAAGATGAGATCATCCTCTGCGGCGGAGACGGTACTCTCAACCGCTTTGTAAACGAGACCGCTGACATAGAGATACGCAACACTGTACTCTACTATGCGGCAGGCAGCGGCAACGACTTCCTGAAAGATCTTAACAAGCCTAACGGTGCTGCGCCGTTTTCCATCAACGACTACATAAAGTCGCTGCCTGTTATCACTGTCAACGGAAAGACCTCCCGCTTCATAAACGCTATCGGTTATGGCATTGACGGCTACTGCAGCGAGGAGGGCGACAAAATACGCGCAAAGTCCCCCGGCAAGCGTGTGAATTATGCCCCTATTGCAATAAAAGGCGCACTGTACGGATATATTCCCGTAAATGCCACGGTCATCGTTGACGGCGTGGAGAGACATTACACGAAGGTATGGCTTGCTCCCACCATGCACGGAAGATTCTTCGGCGGCGGATTCATGATGGCTCCCGCCCAGGACAGAATGAACTCCGAGGGTAAGGTGACGGTCGTTGTGGGGCATGATATTTCGAGACTCGGTGTTATGAAGATCTTCCCTACCATTTTTAAAGGAACTCATGTGAAGTACAAAAAGAATTTGGATTTCATCGAGGGCGATGAGGTAAACATCAGATTTGACAAGCCCTGCGCCCTGCAGATAGACGGCGAGACCGTGCCCGCTGTGACGGAATACAGCGTAATGAGCAGCGGCAGAGTAAGAGAGAGCTGCAGAAAACCCGTAGCGGCTCTGTAAACAGAAATCTGCAGCGCGAGCGTTTCAAACGCCGATTTACTATGCCCTTTGCGGTGTGGTTTTGCCGCCGTTAAGACGATATGTAGCCGCAAAGAAGGGGTCAAACCTACGGTTTACCCCTGTGCCCCCTATCCCTTTGGTTCCGCACACCGCTCCGCTGTGCGGTGATATTGCAGGATAGGTTTATCGTGTCTGTTTGTAGCATTTAATTGATAGGCACTTCGTACCTCTCCTATCAATTCCTCGCATAAGATTGACCTATCTATGCGCAAGCGCCAGCCGCAGAGCTTGCACTGTTGTTTTTTAATTGATCTGTGGCATCGTAAAACAGAATGGCAAATCGGAATTTGTAGGTGCAATTTAATTAACAGATGAT
>JAZKZL010000274.1:0-21042 GCA_045612645.1 Oscillospiraceae bacterium | reverse complement strand
TCTGCGGCTGGCGCTTACGCATAGATAAGTCAATTTGCAGCATGGAATTGATAGGAGAGGTACGAAGATGTGTGGCATACACGAAACAATCAGACACGATAAACCTATACTGAAAAATCGCCGCACAGCGAAGCGGTGTGCGGAACCAAGGGATAGGGGTCACAGGGGTAAACCGTAGGTTTGACCCCTTCTTTGCGACTACATTTCGTCTTGATGGCAGTAGAGCCACACCGCAAACAACACGATAAATTGCACCTACAACTTCCGATTTGTCATGTTGTTTCACGACACCACAGATCAATTCAAGCAACGCCGCAAGCTATGCGGAATAAAGGGATAAGGGGTCACAGGGGTAAACCGTAGGTTTGCTCCATTCTTTGCGACTACATATCGTCTGAGTGGCGGCAAAGCCACACCGCAAAGCGCATGATGAATCGGAATGGGTCTCCTGAATGAAATGACCCGCAGAGAATATCTCCACGGGTCATATGTGTAGTATTACTGAGCTATAGCCAGTTGCGGTGATGTTCCGACGATATATCCCTCGGCGGAGACGCCGTGGTGATTTGCCCATTTATATGTGCCGATGTCGTAACTGCCGCTGTCTATCAGACGTTCCAGCTCTTCAACAGGATGGGTAGTATCCTCGGTGAAATAGAGAAATTCAACCCTGCCATCCATCACTATAGCGCCGATATACCCCGATTCAAGCTCAGTGAAAATATCAGCGAACTTTATCTCCATCAGCACCTCGGGATTGTATTGGTCGATTTCACTGTCATCTGTACGGGCACCGTTGGGATCGTTAGCCCATTGATACGAGCCGCTGTTCCGAAATGCGCCGAGATTGCCGATAGTGGCATTCCATACGCCGTTATCGATCTCTATACCGATGTACGAAATTTCATTCCGGATAGCGCCGATACCCATAGTGTCAAACTCGGTAAGGCAGTTATTGAGATTATTTTTCAGGCTTGCAGCGGTGGAGCAGGCACTGGTCACTTTTGATTCACGGACATAACCGCTCATGCCAAAGCTGAAATCAAGACCGCCCGAGCTGTCTGTATCATCCTTATCGCCGTAGCTTTCGGGAATGATGCCCTCTTTTTTCAGCTCGTCAAGGATATCCTCGCGGATCTCCTCCTCCAGTTCCTCGCGCAATTCATCTTCAAGCTCTGCACGAATCTCTGCACGCTGCTTTTCGCTGACCTGACAGCCGCTCATCAGCAATGCACAAGCGAGACAGACTAATGCGAAAATTCGTCTTTTCATAAAATTACCCCAGTATCGTCTTGTATTTTTCCAGTGCGGGGAGCCATTTGTCATGCTCGGCAGGCTCGAATGTAACGGTGAGTCCCGAGCTTATGATGATCTCCCTTGCGGCGCGGATATCCTTTATCTCGCCGAGCGCCACCAGTGAGCAGATGCCGTTGCCGAGAGCGGTAGCCTCCACTGGGCCTGCAACTGCGGGAAGTCCCGTAGCCTCTGCAGTGAGACGACAGAGCAGCTTATCTTTTGTGCCGCCGCCGATCATGTGTACACAGCTGTAATCATAGCCTGTAAGCGCCGCGATCTTTTCCAGAGTGAGAGCAAATTCGCAGGCAAGGCTCTGATATATGGTGCGCATTATCTGACCTGCCGTTTCGGGAACAGGCTGACCTGTTCTGCGGCAGAATTCCTGTATCTTCAGAGGCATATCCTCGGGAGCGGCAAACAGCGGATCGTTCGGATCGATAAAGCTCACGAACGGCTCGCATTCCTCTGCCATTTTCTCAAGATCCGCAAAGCTGTAGCTTTCGCCCTGCTTTTCGTAATAGCGCTTTGTTTCCTGAATCAGCCACAGACCCATGATGTTCTTCAGCAGCGTAGTGGTGCTGCCGTAGCCGCCCTCGTTGGTGAGTCCCATTTTAAGAGCCTCTGCGGTAACGATAGGATGGCGCAGCTCGGTGCCGAAAAGAGTCCATGTGCCGCAGCTGAGGAAAGCAAAATGCTCATCAAGAGACGGCACTGCAAGTACCGCCGAAGCGGTATCGTGGCTGCAGCAGGCGATAACGGGAACAGGCTCGATGCGGAATTCCTCGCAAAGCTCCTGTTTCAGCACGCCATATACCTCGCCCGGGTGTATCAGCGGGCAGAATAGGCGCTTTGGGAGACCCAGACTCTCTATCAGCTTGATGTTCCAGCCCTTAGCCTTGCAGTCGATGAGCTGACTCGTGGTGGATTCCGTAAACTCCGCTCTTGCCTTGCCTGTCAGCATATATGCGAACAGATCAGGCATCATCAGCATCTTTTCTGCGCGGAACATGGTGTTCGGCTCGTACTTTTCGAGATAGTAGAGCTGGAACAGCGTGTTGATGTTCATCGGCTGGATGCCGCTCTTCATGAACAGCTCCTCTGCGGAATGCTTTTCGTAGACCTCCTCGGGCATACCCTCGGTGCGCTCGTCACGGTAGTGAACAGGCTTGCCGAGAAGCTCGCCGTTCTTGTCAAGCAGACCGAAATCCACGCCCCATGTATCGATACTGATGGCGTCAAATCCGCCGTTGAACACGCCGAAGCTGATACCGATCTTCATCTGCTCCCACAGCTCGTCGATATCCCAGCGGAGATGTCCGTCCTCGGTGATGGGGTTGTTCGGGAAACGGTGTATCTCTTCGAGAGAGATGCCGCCGTTATTGTATTTGCAGAGCATTGCCCTTGCGCTGGACGCGCCGAAATCGAATACGAGAATTGTTTTGGACATGAGGTTAGTCCTTTCGTAATTTATCAAATAGACAGTGGACACGGAAAGACGTGTCCTTACGATTGTGTGCTGTATATAGACGGGCACAGCACGCTGTGCCCCTACAATTACTTACTGTGCTGTATATAGACGGACACAGCACGCTGTGTCCCTACAATTACTTGCTGTACTTTCTATAACCGGGATGACGGATAGGGAAGCTCTTGCCGATCTCGCAGCACTCCTCGATCTTGTTCATGGGCAGATCCTGAGCGCCGCCCAGCTGACGTGCAACAAGGCTCACCTTTGCGAAATGCTCCAGAGTCTCCATGCGATAGTATGCCTGAGTGATATCCACGCCGACAGTGAGAGCGCCGTGGTTCTCCATCAGGATAGTATCGTGGTTCTCGAGGTAGGGCAGGATGTTGTCTGCAACGCCCTGAGATCCGGGAGTGTCATAAGGAGCGATCGGTACGCAGCCGAGGAAGATGATAGCCTCGGGCATGGTGTAGTCGTCCAGCGGAACATGAGCGATAGCAAAGCCTGTTGCTGTCGGGGGATGGGCGTGTACCACAGCATTTACCTCGGGGCGCTTTTCATAGCAGCGCAGATGTACCTTGAACTCGGAAGTGGGCTTGTAGCCGGGAGCCTCCTCAACTACCTCGTTGTTTGCGTTCATCTTGATGATCATTTCGGGAGTAAGGCTTGCCTTGCTGGTGCCTGTGGGGGTAACAAGGAAGTTACCGTCGGGAAGTCTTACGGAGATATTGCCGTCGTTTGCTGCTACCATGCCGAGCTGCCACAGCTTGTGTCCTACATCGCATATTGCCTGCTTTAATTCTAATTCTGTCATGATTCTATGTATCCTCTCAAATATTACGATCCTGAAGCTGAGATACTTTATTTTATGCGGTTCTCTGCTCCGTTTATTTATTTTATCATTTAATCCGCAAAATGTAAAGCTTTTCACAAATGTTTTTGTTTGTGCAAAATTAACAAAATTGCCCTATGGTATTTCTCAATTATCCGCTCCATCTTTTCCTTGTAAAATTCTTTGGTTTGGTGTATAATAAATTACATAGATTGTAATGGGTGAAGTATACTCATTTTTAGGTGAGCAAACTATTTCTGTTACAAAATACTCGCATTACGGAGGTGCGTTAAGTGAGTGAGAATAATTTAAAATGGATCCCTCTCGGCGGCATGGACTTATCCGCAGCAAATCTCGCAGCAGCTGAAAAGCTCCGCAAGTTCGGATATGCTCTGATGTTCAATGAGTTCGGTTCTGAGAAGATGACCAAGACAGCTCTTTGTATTTACGATGTACTCGCAGAAAAGGAAAAGCCCAATATCCTGCTGATAACATCCAATATAGAGCTTTATAGCTGGCACAGGATACTGATGACAGGCATCGGCGCTGATTTCAAGATCATCAGCGGCGCATCCAATTCCATCGTGTTCTTCTCGAAGGAATGTCCTAACCTCTGTCTGATGTCCGCGGATGCGCTCACAAAGGCGAACGGTCTGAAAAACAAGGCGGGCGCTGACTTTGAATGGGATCTCATCATTATCGATGATGAGCAGGGCAGCGGTTCTCCCGATTATACATATTATAAGAACAACATCCCCTGGAAGTGTGAGAAAATTCTCATCAACGCTCCTTTCCCCGCAAAGAAAGCAGAGAATTTCGACGCTTTGAAGGAGCTGGTGAAGAGCCTGACTGCCGATGCGGATATCGATGATATAGAGTTTACACTTGATGCCGCTAAGCTGGACGCTGATTCGCCCATCATGCGCTATTTTGACAAGCGTGTGTATGACGGTAGCCTCAAGCGCAACATTTCTATCAGAGAATACGGCTTTGAGGATGACAAGATCAGTGGTCTGCGCCGCAGGATAGATCTCAGATCGGGACTTCCCGTATATAAGCACGGTGGCAATATCTTTGAAGATTTCGACTGCGAACTGAAGAGCATATATCAGAAGTCCTCTTACACCCGTTCTGAAGTTGAGGAGCTTCGTTCCTTCGATAAGAAGCTGGATAGTTTCCTTACACTGCTGGATGAGGTACTGGCTGACGAAAGCAACCGCGCAATGGTATACTGCTGCGAAAAGAACACCATCGATTATCTCAGAAAGGTGATCGGCTGCATCTATGGCAAGAATGTTGCAAAGACAGCTAACGGTGAGCTTTTCACCAACGAGGATATCCTCAGAAAGCTTCGTGCGGATGATTCCTCTGTATATCCGAGAGTGGTTCTGGGTGTTGACAGCCTCGGTGCTGTGGGCGACGCATTTGACCGCATCAACTACATAATCAACTACGAGCTGCCGTCTTCCGCAGCCCTGCTGGAAAGACGTATGACACGTCACGGCGCAAAGAATGAGGCAGAGCGTCAGTTTATTATCTTCCGTGATACAAACAAGCAGTTTGATTCCCGTATGCTGGATAAGGTGATGTACGGCAGTCTGGCATCCGCTTTCTGCTGCGGATTCCCCTCAAGAAACATTCTGCTGGATATTGAAAACAAGGGCGAATATATGGCAAATGTTTTCGAGGATCTCAAGTATGTGGTAAGCTATGCCAACGAGGTTGACAGCTGCTTCGATCTTATCAAGAAGTTCAAGGGCGATTATGTTGCATTCGGAACAGAGAAGATCACCACTGCAAAGCAGCTCGCAGAATTTTCCGATAAGCTGTTTAGCCGTCTGTGCAAGGCTCTCGGTGTTGAAAAGACAGCCTCCGCCGAGGAAGTGGCTGCTGCTGTTGATGCACTGGATGGTCTGTGCTATCTGGATGACGGAAGGCTGACAAAGGTTCCCGCCGATAAGCTTTCCGCAATGAGCGCTAGCTTTGATGATGAGGCATGGAAGTCCTTGCCTTTCGCAAGCGAGGCGGTCAATGGTCTCGAAGAGGCAAAGAAGCATATCGACGAGCTTCACGCTGGCGATAATTTCCATCTGAATATAAAGAATGAGCTTTCCGAGCTTGTGGACAGCATCCAGTATCCCGTTCTTTTCGGTATATGGAGATACAGAGTTCGTGAGCAGGATTCCACGAAGTCCTTTAAGGAATACATCAGGATCTACAACGAGGGCATCTGACCCTTAGACCAAACGCACTTCCACGCCGCACAGGGCAGTGCGTAAATACATATAGGTGCGGAGAAACGAGGCGTATTTATGAGCGAAAGCTATGAGGCTGTTGAACAGCTGCTTGGTGACTTTTTTGAACGACACACCTCAGGCGATAAGACAGGTATGTCAGAGGTCCTCCAGAAGCTGCAGATGATGCTGTATTCCGGTGAGGTGGACAGCACTCCCTTCAAGGATTACTTCAACAGTATGTATACAGGCAGAAGCGCAATAAATGTTACGGGCATGATGAAGGATTATCCCCGCGAGTCCATCATCCGTGAGCTTCTGCAGAACGTTTTCGGCTGTGATTACGAAGAAAATGACATCAAGGTAATGATCGAGTTCCTTGACGAGGGTCAGGTAAAGCTGACCTATAACGAGACAGGATTTAGCCTGGAGCAGGTGTTCTATTACCTCTCTGTCGGCAGAAATGACGGCAACACCGAGCGTGAGGGTCGTTTCGGTCTCGGTGCGAAGAGCGTATTTGCAAACGTTGACTGGTTCAAGATGCGTTCCAACAATTACTCTCTGCGTGTCGTTAACGACGGCGGCACTCTCAAGGTGCGTGAGCTGGAGCTTAACGGCCCCAAGTTCAACCACACTGAGATAGTGTTTGGCCTGGATGACGAGAGTCAGAAGAAGCTGCATCAGAATCTTGTTTCCATGTGCGCTGAAAAGGGCGATTACATGAACATCGTTGACCTGTGCTTTGCGTTCATTCGCAAAAAGCACCTCAAGGCAACCGATGAGCATGAGACTCCCTCCCGTACATTCAATATCGCTATCATCAATTACGGCAAGCCTGAAGTGGTTTACAAGATCCAGGAATTCCGCCGTGATGAGAACGATCTGCCCAAGGTTCGTTTCTTCGAGAATGGTAAGTCTGTTGCTGACTTCATCCACATGGAGAATGACGGTTTCGTATACCTGATCCCGTTTGCTATCTCCGGTGCAAGACGTGAAGCGGCAAAAGTGCTGATGAATAAGTACAACTACTTCTCCACCTTTGAGCTTACTGGTCTTGTTAAGGCAAGCAGCCAGGAGTTCCTGCAGGAGCAGCTTTCCGCATTCTTCGTAAGCGTTCCCAATAAGTACATCACCAATAACCGTGCGGGTATCCGTCACGATTGCATCGAAGAAGTTTCCAAGCAGATCGAGACGCATATTGTTGAGATCGTTGATAAGTACAAGTCTCTGTTTGTTCTGGAGCTTGCACAGCGTCCCGATAATGCTGAGCGCTATATGCTCCGCCCGAGACAGTATGTGTTCGAGTTCTTCTATAACTACATCAACACAAGCTCTCTCGTAAAGGGGCTGAAGGATCAGTTCGGAAGCTCTATCTCCGTGAAGATTCCCAATATTGAAGAACCTGTGACTTTCACAGAAATGAAGGAGAACGGTTTCTTCACAGAGCATAGCGGCATTTCCAAGGAAGAGCATGACGATGGCACTGCAATGCAGCTGCTGTACAGTGATCTCGAGCAGATGGAGGGCTGGTTCAAGGGTGAGCAGAATCATGTTCTGTTTGCAAAGTACAACTGGCATGAGCAGGCTACCGATGAGAGCGGCAGCGAGTATGTTTACGCATTCCATGAGAACGATCAGGTGTTCCTCATGTCTTCTGATAAGAACAAGCAGATCAAGGATTATGATCTGTCTGACGGTTTCAGAAGCATCATTAGCCTGAAACTGAACAACTGCGTGATTGACGGTGCTGTAGCGGATGAAAACGCGCTTGCTGAAGCGTTTGAGGTCATCGACGAGATGTTCGGCGAGAGCTACCGCATCGGCATGAAGTACTTCCAGTTCATCATCACAAGCGGCGCTACAACCATCCAGTTTGAAGTATCCAAGATCAATATCGGCAACCTGAAGAAGGCAATGGACGTTATCTCTGCACACGAGATGCGTTTTGAGAGCCATCAGGTATACAACTCCGTAGTAACTCTCATCATGAACTCCTTCACCAACGGTAAGGATACGATGGACTTCCTGCGCGAGATCAAGAGTCAGGGCGGCGAGGTTACTCTCGCACTGGATATCAATAAGCGTTACCGCTTTGCAGCATACGGCAAGCAGTTCATGATCCCTCCGATCATCACTAATGCCGATCTGCTCGAGATCATCGGCGATGTTTACGTGCTGATCGACAGCGGCATGTTCAACAACCGTGTGTTCGACTTCCCGTACTCCGCAGCACACTACAGCTTCGACGCTGAGGAGATACTTGCTGCACTTCCTGCATGCGGCTCCGTTTCCGCTATCGAGGAGACTATAGGAAAGATCTATGTCTGCGATCTCGGTCTTGACAAGATCGCACTGATCGACGGCAACAACAAGATCATGAAGATCATAGATACCACCGAGCCTATCAGTGATGCAGACAAGGAAAAGACTGTAAAGTACATCGTTCTGCGTGAGGGTCTGCCCAAGCCGCAGTTTGCGAAGTTTGTTGAGTTCGTGCTTACAGGCAACACTACCACTGCTCTTGCAGCTCTGTATTCCAGCACTGAGGAGCCTAATCAGGTGCTGCTGGATCAGCTGCCCTATTATTATAAGCCTGTTCCCACCATCCAGAAGGGCGAGTTCGGATTCCTGCGTTCTGAGATCAAGCGCATTGCAGGCATCAAGAATCCAAGATTCTATAAGAACTACTTCACTCGTGACATCAACGCCAAGCTGTTCGGCTACGGCGGTGCTTGTCAGTGCTGCAGCTATGAATCCAATATCATCAACAGCTTTACGCTGAAGAGCTTCTCTATCGGTGTGCTGAACGGAGAGAAGGAGCAGAAGTTCAACTTCTCGCTGTATATGTGCGCTAACGATGCGATAAATGCAGGCGGTTGGATCATTGATGAGCTGAGCATCGGCGGTATGTCTCCTTTCCTGTGGCTGGAGGAGATCAATATGATCGATTATATCCCGCCGGAGTTCCTGTATGCACGCATCAAGTATCGTCCTCAGGTTACTTACGATATCTGCGAGCCTATCGAGGATGCAGAAAACACGATCTCCGCTGAGAACATCTACGATGGCGCTCAGGAGACTCTCGATATCATTCTGTCGCCTATGATGGCTGCAAAGTGGGTAGAGGATAATACCAAGTAATTAATAATTTATAAGCAGACGGCATCGCTTTGGCGGTGCCGTTTATGCATATAGTGGCATTGCAGGCGGATGACCTGCTTTTTTGTTTGAAAAATGCAAGAAAAATTATTAAAATCGCTTGACAAATTAATAATTTTATGATACGATTATTAACAGAGGATGAAAGGAGCTGATGAGTTGGAAAAGAATATTTACAGTCTTGTGTTATCGGACAGCGTGGTGGAGGCGGTAGATGAGCTTGCCCGTGCAGCAGGTCTCAGCCGTTCAGCGATGATAAATCAGATACTTGCGGAGCGAGTGGCGTATGTTACGCCTGAGATGCGCATGAGACAGGTCATCGGCGCTATGCAGCGCGCCATGAACGAGGGCTTTTTCTATATGGAACAGCCCACTGCAGCAACACTCTCCTGCCGTACGGCGCTGAAATATCGCTATAAGCCCACAGCCCATTATTCGGTGGAGATATTCAGCAGGGGCGGAGTAAAGGCGGGCGAGCTGAAGGTGTCTTTCCGCACGCAGAATGCGCAGCTCATAGGCGATCTGATGGGATTTTTCCGCTGCTGGGCAGCGCTGGAGCAGAAGTATATCTCGGCGAAGCTGTCACAGGATATATTGTATACGATAGACAGCGGCAGATTCACAAGAACGCTCAATATGCCCAAGGAGCAGCTTTCGGATGAGGCTCTCGGTCAAGCGGTGGCGGATTACATGGCAATGTTCGATCTTGCTATGAAGGAATATTTCGCCTGCCTGCCCGAAACAGCTATGGCGTCGGCTGCGGCGGAAAGAAGCTATGCCGCTAACATTGTAAGACAGAAGTTTATTATATAACTCGGCACTTATAGAAGGAGGAATGCATTATGAATCCTAACAAGTTCACACAAAAGTCACTGGAATCTATCCAATCGGCGCAGGATATCTCAATAAGCTATCAGAACAATCGCCTTGAGCAGATGCATCTGCTTTATGCGCTGCTGAGGCAGGATGGTGGTCTGGTGCCGCAGATACTCACCAGAATGAACATCGACGCTAATGCAGTGGAGCAGGCTGCGCTGAAGTTCGTGGAGAAGCTTCCGAGAGTTACAGGCAGCGGCAGAGAGGCAGGCAGCATTTATGTTTCCCCCGAACTCGACAAGGCGCTTGCCGAGGCGGAAGCTCAGGCAGAGCGCATGAAGGATGAATATGTTTCGGTGGAGCATCTTTTCATCGCGCTCATTGAAAAGGCGGACAGCGATGTTTCGGGCATCTGTAAGAGCTTTGGTATTGATAAGAACAAGCTGCTGAAGGCGCTTTCGGATATCCGCGGCAGTGCGAGAGTGACCTCGCAGAATCCCGAGGAGACCTACGATGTGCTGAAAAAGTACGGTCAGGATCTGGTAGAGCTTGCTCGTCAGAATAAGCTGGATCCCGTTATCGGCAGAGACAGTGAGATCAGAAACGTTATCCGCATCCTCTCCCGTAAAACAAAGAACAATCCCTGCCTTATCGGCGAACCGGGCGTTGGTAAAACGGCAATTGCCGAGGGACTGGCGCTGAGGATCGTGCGTGGCGATGTGCCTGCAAATCTGCGGGATGTGAAGGTGTTCTCGCTGGATATGGGCAGCCTTATCGCAGGAGCAAAGTATCAGGGCGAATTTGAGGAGCGCCTGAAAGCGGTTCTGCAGGAGGTCAAGAAGAGCGAGGGTAAGGTGCTGCTGTTCATCGATGAGCTGCATCTTATCGTAGGCGCAGGCAAGAATGGCGGCGCTATGGACGCGGGAAACCTGCTGAAGCCCATGCTTGCAAGAGGCGAGCTGCACTGCATCGGTGCAACGACTCTTGACGAGTACGCAAAGTATATTGAGAAGGATCCTGCGCTGGAAAGACGCTTTCAGACGGTGCAGGTGGATGAGCCTACAGTGGAGGATACTATCTCCATACTGCGCGGCTTGAAGGAGCGCTATGAGGTATTCCACGGCGTGAAGATACACGACAACGCACTGATAGCTGCCGCAACGCTTTCCAACCGCTATATCACAGATCGTTTTCTGCCCGATAAGGCGATAGACCTCGTGGATGAGGCGTGTGCAATGATCCGCACAGAGATGGACAGCATGCCCTCTGAGCTTGACGAGATACGCCGCAGCATCATGCAGCTGGAGATCGAGGAGGCTGCGCTGAAAAAGGAAACAGACGCTCTTTCGCTGGAGCATCTTGAGGATATCAGACGTGAGCTTGCGGAAATGCGTGAAAAATTCTCTGCAATGGAGGCGCAGTGGGCTAATGAGAAGTCTGCTATCAACAAGGTGCAGGAGCTGCGTAAGGAGATAGAGGCTACCAACGGCGATATCGAAAAGGCGAAGCGCGAATATAACCTCAACAAGGCAGCTGAGCTGCAGTACGGAAAGCTCCCTCAGCTGCAGGCAGAGCTTGAAAAGGAGGAGCAGCTTGCGGAGCAGGCAAAGGCGAACTCCATGCTGCGTGACGCAGTTACCGATGAGGAGATCGCAAAGATAGTCGGCAGATGGACGGGTATTCCGGTGGCAAAGCTTGTGGAGGGCGAGCGTGAGAAGATACTCATGCTTTCGGATACTCTGCATAAGCGTGTTGTAGGTCAGAACGAGGCTGTTGACCGTGTGACAGAGGCGATCATGCGCTCCCGTGCAGGAATCAACGATCCGAAAAAGCCGCTTGGCTCGTTTATGTTCCTTGGTCCGACAGGTGTGGGCAAGACAGAGCTTGCAAAGGCTCTTGCAGAGGCGCTTTTCGATGATGAACACAACATCGTGCGCCTTGATATGAGCGAATATATGGAAAAGCACAGTGTGTCGAGACTTGTAGGAGCGCCTCCAGGATACGTCGGCTATGAGGAGGGCGGACAGCTTACCGAAGCGGTGCGCAGAAAGCCGTATTCCGTAGTCCTCTTTGACGAGGTGGAGAAGGCTCATCCCGATGTGTTCAATGTGCTGCTGCAGGTGCTGGATGACGGACACATCACCGATAGTCAAGGCAGATTTGTGGATTTCAAGAACACCATAATCATCCTCACATCAAATCTCGGCAGTCAGTTCATTCTTGACGGCATCAAGGATGATGGTAGCATTTCGGACGAGGCGAGAGAGGCGGCAGAGGGTATGCTGAAGGCGTCCTTCCGTCCCGAGTTCCTCAACCGACTGGATGAGATAGTGTTCTACAAGCCGCTGACAAAGAGCGAGATCTTCGGCATAATCGATCTGCAGACCGCATCCCTCAGAAAGCGCCTGAAGGAAAAGCAGCTTGAGCTGGATATCACGGACGAGGCTAAGAACTTCATCGTTGAGGCAAGCTACGATCCCGTTTACGGCGCGCGTCCTCTGAAGCGCTATATGCAGCGTCATCTGGAGACCCTCATCGCAAAGGAGATACTTTCCGATAAGGTGAAACAGGGCGATACTATCAGGATAGGCGTGGCAGATGATGAGCTGACGGTAATATAAACAATACAAGCAGCTCTGTTGCGCTTTTTGTGAGCGGCAGAGCTGTTTTTGTGCTGTTCAGCAGAAAATATATTGCATTTTGTGTAACGTAGTGCTATAATAATTAGCAAAATCAATGTATATGGTAGGCTGATATATCCGTTGATGTGACTGTATTATATTGAACTGTTAAGGAGCGATAATCCCGTGAAAAAGACCTACATTACCACAATGCCGAATCATATCGGAGCATTTCTGAAAGCGAGCCGCTGCTTTGCGGAGCTTGGAATAAACATCACAAGAGTCAGCTACAACAAGGCTATCGATTCTCACACCCTGTTCATAGACGCGGAAGGTACTGCTGAACAGCTGGCAAAAGCAGATACTCAGCTCAAGGAGATTGGCTATCTTCAGCCCGACAGGAGCGAGACCAGCATAGTACTGCTGGAATTCTGCCTGAGGGATGTGCCGGGCAGCGTTACGGATATCCTTGCGCTCATCAATGAGTTTGACTTCAATATCTCATATATCAGTTCGCAAGAGAACGGAACAGATCATCAGTTTTTCAAAATGGGACTTTTCGTGGATGACGCGGAAAAAATATCCGAATTTCTTGCGTGCGCCGAAAAGCTCTGCCGCGTGCGGATAATCGACTATGACCATACCGAGAAGATATACGATAACAGTATATTCTACAACAGCTTTGTTTCGGAAATTGCAAAAAACATTGGTCTTTCGGATGAACAGAAGGATGCGCTGCTTATAAATACCAATCTCGCTATGCAGACGCTTGATGAACAGGGTCTCTCCCCCTATCGCACCTTTGACAGCATAGGGAGATTTGCCGAACTGCTAGCTTCCTTCAAGGGTGAGGTATTCGTGCCGCGCATTACTGTTCACAAGATAACGGAACAGACGGATATTATCCTGATCGAACCGCCTTGCGGCAGCAATACGGCGATCATTAAGCGTGGTGAGCAGGTGCTGTTTGTCGACAGCGGATACGCCTGCTATAAAGACGAGATGGAGCGGATATTCCGTGATATCCTGCCCGATTATGATACCATGCAAAAGACCGTGCTTATCACCCATGCGGATGTGGATCACTGCGGACTTCTGCATATATTTGACAGGATAATCGCCAGCAAGGCTAGCGCTTCCTGTCTGGAGGCGGAATATTACGGCGACGACGGCTTCAGAGAGAAAAACAGACTCCACAAGCCGTATATAAATATCTGCAAGACATTGACGGGCTATGTACCTGCCGATCCTCAGAAGATAATCTTGATAAACAACGGAGCCAATGACACTGATATTCCGTTGGTGCAGACAGGCTTCTTCAACTTCGGTGATCTGGAATTTGAGGTATATGAGGGCAGGGGCGGTCATCTTACAGGCGAGACTGTTCTGATAGATTACACCCATCACATTGCGTTTACAGGAGATATTTATGTCAATATCAAGGGCTTTACCCCTGAACAGGCAAGATACAACCAATATGCGCCTATTCTTATGACCTCGGTGGATACCGATCCCGTTCTCTGCACTGCCGAAAGGAAAGCGATAATGCAGAGGCTCGGTGCAGGAAAGTGGCAGATATTCGGCGGCCACGGCTATAAGAAGGAACACAGCGTAAGCTCCGAGTAAATAAAGAAAAACCGTGCACAGACAGTTCTTGCACGGTTTTTGCTTATCAGAACACCATCGGCTGTATCTGCCTGCCGTCAAGCGCCTCGGCTATGGTATCGGGGATGCGTGTGAAATCCGCCACCATGGAAAAGGGCTTCGCCTCGGGATCATCCTGCCTCAGCGGCACGAAGTAGAGATTGCGGTAGTTCCTGAGGGCGCCTATGTTTTTTGCAGAGCCTGAAAGTGCATCGTTAGTGGAGACGGCTATCACCACGGGGCGCTGATTTCTGAGGTGGCTCTTTACGGCGAGACACACGGGTGTATCGGTTATGCCGAGAGCAAGCTTTGCGAGGGTGTTTCCTGTGCAGGGCGCCACCAGCAGCACATCGAACATGTGTTTTGGCCCGATAGGCTCTGCAGCGGTGAGATCCAGGATAACATTGCCTGAGAGTTTTTTCAGGCGTTGCAGATGCTCCGTCGCTTTTCCGAAGCGTGTATCAAGACCTGCGGCGTTGTAGGACATTATGGGAGTTACTGTGCAGCCCATGTCGCGTAGCTGCTCCAGTTGAGAAAAAACCTTGTCAAAGGTGCAGAACGAGCCGCATATCGCTGCTCCCACCCTGAGACCTGAAAATCGTGTTACATCAGTCATATATCTGAAGTCCGCCTTGTCTGCGGACGTTCCTCCTCTCTTGTGAGATGTGCTATACCAGTGATAAGATCGCCTGTGCAATGGCTTCGCCTGCTGTAATGGGTGAGAATTTACCGGGCAGACCACCTGCGGTGATGTGCTTTGCGCCGTATTTTGCTGCGAGTGTTTTTTCTGCTTCGGGGGATTTGCTGGCAAGCTCCATGTACAGTGCGCCTGCCCGCAGCTTGCGGAAGCTCTCCTCGCTGAAAAGCTGCGATGGAACTGTGTTCAGAATGATATCCGCATCACCGCAGAGTGCATTCAGTTCCGATATATCCGAAGTGTGGATGTGTTCAAGCTCTGCCCTTGTGCGCTGTACGGCATTTCTTGCGCATATCGTGCATGCTGCGCCGAAGCCTTTCAATAGCCGTGCTGTAAGCAAAGCGATCCTGCCGCCGCCTGTTATGAGAATGTTTGCTCCACACAGTGAGTATTCCGTGTTCTGTATCAGCAGGGAAACGGCGGCTTCGGCGGTGAGTGCGGCGTTCTTCAGCGTGAGAGTTTCTTCGGCGAAGTAGTCCCGCAGGTGCAGACCGTTGTCGTTGCACAGCTTACGCAATTCGGGATGTGTTCCACCCGAAAAAACAACAGCGCCATTGTCTGCATATTCCGTTATCAGCGATAGCGGCAGCGGCTCGGCTGACAGGGGCGCGTTAATGAAAACTCCGTCAAGCGTGGCGGGCAGCGGCAGAACTATAGCGCCGTATTTTCCTGCGGGCGATGAAAAGCCATCGGAAAGGCCCAGTGCGCCGACGTTACGCCTGCGTGATATATCCAGTGCAGCATATATGATACGGCGGTCTCCGCCGAGAAAAAGAAATCTGTTATCCATTGCCTACCTCCGTTCCCTTGCCACATTGTATGCATAGGGCAAGGGAAGTGTTAATGCGGATAATTCATCTGCACCTATTGTATTTTGGCGGAAAAAGTGGTATACTTAATATATTAACTTACACATATCTACAAGGAGTGACTTGATATGCGCAGCTGCGGAATACTCATGCATATAACCAGCCTTCCCTCGCCTTATGGTATAGGAACCTTCGGCAAGGAGGCAGAAAAGTTTGCGGATTGGCTGAAGGAGGCAGGTCAGAAATACTGGCAGGTGCTGCCCATAGGTCCCACAGGCTACGGCGATTCGCCTTATCAGCCGTTTTCCACCTTTGCGGGAAATCCTCTGCTTATCGATCTTGATGAGCTTGTTGAGACAGGCTACATCACAAAGCAGATGTGCGAGGAGGCGGATTTCGGTGCTGATCCTTCCTATGTTGATTACGAAAAGGTAAACAGCACCAAGATGGCTCTGCTGAGAGAGGCTTTCAAGGGCTTTACCGATGATGTGGGATACACATCCTTTGTCCGCACCGAGGAGGACTGGCTGGAGGATTACGCCCTGTTCACCGCCCTTAAGGATAAATACGGCGGAAAGCCCTGGACAGAGTGGGATGCTGATATAAAAATGCACCAGCCTGTGGCAGTGGCTCGCTATAAGGAAGAGCTCAAGGAAGAGATACGATTTGTTAAGTTTGTGCAGTATATCTTCTATCGCCAGTGGGATCGCTTTCATCGTTACTGCAATAAGAACGGTGTGCAGCTTATCGGTGATATCCCGATATATGTTTCGCCCGATTGTGCGGATGTGTGGGCACGCCCCGAGCTTTTTGAGCTGGACGAACGCAGGAATCCCGCAAGAGTTGCAGGCGTACCGCCAGATTATTTCTCCGCAACGGGTCAGCTGTGGGGAAATCCTCTCTATGACTGGGAGGCTATGAAGAAGGATCACTACAAGTGGTGGATAAAGCGCATCGGCAAGGCAACCGATTGCTTTGATATGCTGCGTATCGATCACTTCCGTGCGTTTGATACCTATTATGCTATCCCGTTCGGCGAAAAGACTGCCGAACACGGCAAGTGGGAGAATGGCCCGGGCATGGATCTTTTCACGGCAATAAAGAACGATCTCGGTGATGTGAACATCATTGCTGAGGATCTCGGAGATATCTTCGACAGCGTGAAGGTGCTGCTGAAGGACAGCGGTTTCCCCGGAATGAGAGTGCTGCAGTTCGGCTTTAATCCCGAATATAACGACAACGATCATCTGCCGCATCGTTATCCCGAAAACTGCTGCGCATATACGGGAACGCATGACAATGCAACTATCATGCAGTGGTATAAGGAGGCGGACGATAAGTCCAGACGCATGGCTAAGCGCTATCTGAAACCACGCCTTTTTGAAAGCATGAATATGTGCTTTATCAGAAATGTATATGCTTGCCCTGCAAGGCTTGCCATCATTCCTATGCAGGATGTGCTGGGTCTCGGTAAGGAGGGCAGAATGAACGTTCCCTCCACTCTCGGCGGCAACTGGAACTGGCGCATGAAACAGGGCGGCACTACCTCCGCAAGAGCGGCAAAGCTCAGAGAACTGGCTCAGACATATTTCAGATAAAATATGCGGCTCCTGTAATTCGGGAGCCGTTTTGTGTATGGGATTTCCTCTTGACATATTTATACAAATATCATATAATTTAATCAATATCATTCTTGGAGGATATCCTATGAAACGAAAAATATCTGCACTGCTTTGTTGTGCTTTTATCCTTACATCCTGTGCAGCACCTACCGACAGCCGGCCGATATCTGAGGCTACTTCGCCCGCTGTAACAGAGACTACTTCATCTGAGGCGGAGCAGACAACATCTGCGGCTGCCGAACAGACTACTCTCTCAACGTCCACTGCCGCTTCCGAGCCTGCCACAGAACAGCCTGTAGAGACTGATACCGCAGAGAGCGAGGATAGTGCAGAGTCTGCCGCTCCCGAAACCGTGGAAACACCTGCGCAGACGGAGTCAACTACAGCTGTGACTACCACCGTTGTGACAACAACTTCAGCTGATGCCACAACTACTACTGCCGCAACAACTACTACTGCGGCAACGACCACCACAGCGGCTGCGACCACGACCACTGCAGCGGAGCCTGAGGAAGAGCCTGAGCCTGCAAAGCCTGTGTTCCCTGCATTTGAGTATGACAACAGTTCGGTTCTGCGCATGAAAGCGTACGGCATTGATACTGCTGTGCAGGAGAAAAGATATGCAAAGCTCGCCGAGCAGACAAAGCTCCCGATAATCCATGTTTCCACCGAGAATGGTGATCCTATCATGTCCCGCGAGGAGTACAACAACTGCCTTGTGGACATGTTCAACTGTGACGAGGAATATATGCTCCGCGCAGAGTCGGGCGGCATAAAGATAAGAGGAAACTCCACTGCATATTACGGAGACCCGAATCAGGTGCTGAGAAATCAGGTGCCTTATCGTATAAAGTTCGATACAAAGAAAAATATGCTGGGTCTTAATAATGGAGCAGAATGCAAGAGCTGGGTGCTGCTGAAGGCAACATGGCAGATCATGCCCGATTATATAGCATTCCAGTTTGCGGAAACGCTGATGAAGGATGAATATTACAGCTCTGACTGCACCTTTGCGTATGTCTATGTGAACAGGGAATTCAAGGGTCTTTATCTGCTGTGCGAGCAGAATCAGGTGAACAGAAACCGTGTCGATCTTCCCGAGCATGATAAGGGCTACACAGGCACCGATATCGGATATTTCTATGAGATAGACAACTATGCCGAAGAGGATCCCTACTGGTTTACCGTGGATTACTGCGGTGAGACGCTGACCGACCTTGAGGGCACTGAGCGTGCGCTGGTCCCTGCCGAATATTCCATCAAGAGTGATATCTATTCTCAGGAACAGGTAGATTTTATAGCCGCCTATACAAACAATGTATACGAGCTGATGATACAGGCGATAAAGTACGGAAAATATTACGAGTTCGATGATAACTGGCAGCTTGTGGAGACCAAGAACAAGTACAGCTCTGCATACGAGTGCATCAATGCAGAGGTGGACCTTGATTCGGTGGTGAATATGTACATCCTGTATGAGATCGCCCATGATTACGACTGCGGCGAGGGCAGCTTCTATATGGCGAGGGATTTCAGCGGCAAGAGCAGCTTTGACAGGCTGACATTCACCGCCCCCTGGGATTTCAACTGGGCGTACAGCGATTCCCCTGTTAGAAAATACTATGCAGGCGCATTCAATGCAGAGAGCTTTGTGAATCAGTACGGCGACCGCTCGAACCCGTGGTTCATCCTGCTGATGGGTACAGACTGGTTTACCGAAATGGTAAAGGAGCGCTGGCAGGAGCTTTATAATGCAGGAGAGATCAACGGCACTCTCGATGCGTGTAACGCATATCTGAAAGAATACTGGGACGATCTTGAAGTTCCGAATATGTATTGGTCAAACAATGCGCAGGATCTTCTGAAATGGGTGAGAAACCGTCTGAAGTGGCTCAACATGGAGTGGGGCAGCGAGAGCTGATCTTATCACGATATATAACAAGGACCCGAGAAATTTTTTCGGGTCCTTGATCTTTATATCAGTGATATTTCGGTTCGCAGGTGAGGTTTACGCCGAGTCGCTTGAATGTTCTCTCATCCACTGCCGAGAGGATAACAGAGGAATGCACCTCGCAGCCTCTGAGATTGGCAAGCTGCTCCATTGCAAGCCTTGCCTTTTCGCTGGTTGCAGCGCAGATGGAGAGTGCTATCAGCGTTTCATCGGTGTGCAGGCATGGATTAGAGCTGCCGAGATGATCTACTTTCAGGCTCTGAATAGGCTCAATAACGGCGGGAGACATCAGCAGTATCTCGTCATCGATGCCGCCGAGATGCTTAAGAGCATTCAGCACGAGTGCGGACGCCGCGCCGAGAAGATTTGAGGTCTTGCCTGTGATTATTGTGCCGTCGGGAAGCTCCATTGCTGCGCAGGGAACGCCTGTTGCGGTCTCCTTTTCAAGAGCGGCTGCAGCGACCTTTCTGTCGGCGGTGGATACTCCTGCCTGTTTCATCATCAGCTCCAGCTTGATTATCTCGTCATCCTGAACGGTGCCGTTTCTTCTGCCGCAGAGCGCTGTGTAATATCTGCGCACGATCTCCTGACGGGACGCCTCGCAGACGATATCCTCATCGATGATGCAGTTGCCCGCCATATTAACGCCCATGTCGGTGGGAGATTTGTATGGGGATTCGCCGATGATCTTCTCAAACATCGCATTCAGCACGGGGAAGATCTCCACATCGCGGTTGTAGTTCACGGTGGTCTCGCCGTAGGCTTCGAGATGGAACGGATCGATCATGTTCACATCGTTCAGATCGGAGGTCGCCGCCTCGTATGCGATGTTTACAGGATGTCTCAGCGGGATGTTCCAGATCGGGAAAGTCTCGAACTTTGCATAGCCTGCGCTGATGTTTCGCTTATAATCATGGTATAGCTGCGAAAGGCAGGTTGCCATCTTTCCGCTGCCCGGTCCCGGCGCAGTGACTACAACGAGCTTTCTGCTGGTCTCGATATAATCATTCTTTCCGAAACCGTCATCACTGATTATATGCTGGATATTTGAGGGATATCCTTTGATGTGATAGTGGTGATATACCTTGATTCCCATGCCCTCAAGTCTTCTCTGGAAAGCGTCAACAGACGGCTGACCGTCATACTGTGCAAGCACAACGCTGCTTACATACAGACCTATTTCCGAGAAGATATTGTACAGGCGGATAACATCGGCGTCATAGGTGATTCCGAGATCGCCTCTTACCTTGTTCTTTTCAATATCGGAGGAGTTGATGACGATGACTATCTCTGCCTCCTCTTTGAGCTGAAGCAGCATCTGCAGCTTACTGTCAGGCTTGAAGCCGGGCAGCACTCTGGAGGCGTGGAAATCATCGAACAGCTTTCCGCCGAACTCAAGATACAGCTTGTCTCCGAACTGGGAGATGCGCTTTCTGATATGTTCTGATTGCAGTTTCAGATATTTATCGTTGTCAAATCCAATCATCTTATTCATTCCAACACATACCTTTCCAAAATTCATCCACTTTATAGTATATATCAAATCTTGTGAAATTTCAAGTGG
The DNA here is from genome assembly GCA_045612645.1 of Oscillospiraceae bacterium. Taxonomy (GTDB): domain Bacteria; phylum Bacillota; class Clostridia; order Oscillospirales; family Ruminococcaceae; genus CAG-115. Next base: position 332 of record JAZKZL010000274.1, on the reverse strand, counting down.
AAAAGTTATAAATATTATGGTATATCACTCGCAAACGTAAAAAGTTTATCGATGATATCTCGGTTTTTTGAAATTGTATTGACATTTAGGGTATAATCCTGTCGAAAAAGCAGAGACTATTGCCGCGTGGAATACGCACATTAAATTTCTATATTAAGGAGAGAAAGCTATGCTCAGAAGAATGGCGATCTTAACGGCGGCAGCAGCTGCTGTTTCGGTGCTTACGCTTAACGCTGCGGCAGCAAATGGCGGTGTTGTGGGGAATATCGTTGACGCGGGCGAGAATATAGTGAACGACGTGGTTGATGCAGGCGAGAATGTCGTGGATGATG
>JAZKZL010000273.1:0-4355 GCA_045612645.1 Oscillospiraceae bacterium | reverse complement strand
GGCAGCGCACCGGTGGTCTGCTGCGGGGGCAGAATGCTGTTTTCCTGCTGCGCTCCCATGCTCATCATGTCCATATCAGGAGGGGGCATCTGCTGACGGAGCCGAGGGTCTGTCAATCTCTCCATTTTTATCATCTCCTTTGTCACAATCTCATTATGCGAGTGCTGCTCTGCAGCGGATCAAACGGTTTCGGTGCCACCTTTTCAGGTGCTTTCGGGCTGATTGGGCTGTCCATCATCACGTATCGCCATTCGTCGTAAATATGATCTTCCATCGAAGTGTCCACGTCCTCAACCTTATGCTCATCGTATACAAGCGTAGGTACCGTTCTGATGAAGTGCCGGTTTGTGTTGAATACCTGAAACATGCAGTCGCCGTCATTGTCGAACGCAAGCCTGTAATGGCATTGCGCCAGCCCTGCGAGGCGGGTGTTGTCACCCTTGCCCCACACGATAAAATTAGGCGATGCGCTCATCATGTTGGCAATAGACTGACCTCTCGACTCATCAAATATCGACGGGTCAGCTACGCCAAATATCTGCCTGCCGCGCAGCAGAGGGTCTGTGCGCTCGATTTCGGCGATGTTTCGTGCTATCTCCTGCGGATGCATCATCACGCCGCTGTTAGGCGAACCTGTGCAGCCGTAGAACTCGCGTACGCGGTAAATCTTGCCGTTGCTGTCAGCGACGTACCAGCCCACGCTGAAAGGCTTCGCATATCCAAAATCGAATCCTCGCCAGCATCGCCAATGCTCCGGTGGTGTGAACGGTTCGATAACGTGAGTCCATAGCCTGTCGCGGTAATGTGCTGCATCATCGCGCCACTCGCGGAATACCTGCCCTTCAAAGCTGCTCCAGTCGCCGTACAGAAGCGCGTTGCGTTCAGCTTCCGGCAGCATTGCCAGCGTGGCGAGGTAGTTGGGGTCATTGTTGAGCAGTTCCTGATTATCAAAGACTGTCGAGGGTACGAATATGCGCTTGCGCTGCATGGTTATCAGCTTGCCCTTGGGGTCTGTAACCGTGTATTCGTCTACGATGGGTGTCATCGGAGGAGCTGCATCGATAAACCGCTGCTTGACCCATCCGTGCCCTATGCCGCCGGGGTTAGCGGTCGCGCGTATATATACCCGTGTACCGCTGCCGGTGGGGCGGTTACGTGACATCAGGTACATATACTGACTGCGACTGAAGTGGGTCAGCTCGTCAAATGCAATAAAATCATAGGGCTTGCCCTGATACTGGTACTTGTCGTCTTCTCGCTGCATAGAGCCGAAAAACACCACAGCACCCGACGGGAACTTCCATCGATGGGCCGAGGCATTGTATGTCGCGCCAGGATAGATTCGCTGATACAATTCGTATGATCGGCTGATGAGTGCTTCCAGCTGAGGGAATGTTTTACGCAGGATCAGCCCACGGTAGTTGGGAATATCTACCTGCCGCAGTGCCTCGATCAGCAAAGCATCGCTTTTACCGCCACCGGCTGCGCCGCCGTAGAGACATTCATACTCAGGTCTCTGCATGAAAGCGATCTGTCGCGGCTGCGGTCGCCATACGACGTTCATCGGTCGTTTCTCAGCTGCCCTGCTTGCTGTTTTTGTCATCCTCGGTCTCCTCTATGACAGGCGCGATGAATGCCACGCCGACCTCCGCACCGCCGTTAACATCTGCCTGTACCTCGCGCTTATCGCGCCATACGTCGGGCTTGCGATTTTTGAGCCAGAATATCTGAGCGGTAACGTCTGGCTGAACGTGCTTGCGGATCGACTTGGTAGGAATCATCTCCTCCTCGCCGGTGTCCTTGTTGATTTTGCGCTCATAGACTACCTCGTCGTAGTCATAGCCCCGCGCCCTTTTGTATAGGGCATTTTCGACGCGCAGATCGGCGACTTCGCGCGTGATTTTTACGGCAGTCGATAGCTCAGGGAATCGTTTCAACCATTCATAAAACGTCCCAGTCGATATGCCGACATTGTGAGCAATGTCCTCATTTGTGAGTCCGTCGCGCGACCAAGCCTTGATGCGCTCAAGCCCGACGCCGCTTATCCAGTCCTTGTACTTGCCATTGCATGCCACACATAAACACCTCCAATCTATTGAAAATGGTAATAAAAAAACACCTTTGCGAGGAATCCCACGCAAGGTCTGCCGCTTAGTTATACTAATAATACACTCACACATAAATATATATATATATATACAATAACCCTTTATATGAAATATAGATATATAGTACTTGAGTAGACTTATCTTATTGTATCAAGATCAAAATCATTGAATAAACAGCAAAGAGCCTGAGCAAAAACTCAGGCTCTCTTTTTATCTTTTAGAACGGCAGTCTGTCGTCGTTAACCTCAACAAATCCACTCAGGCCGCCCGTGAGAGCTTCTGCTGCTGCCTGTGCGGGATTCTGTGCTGCGTTCTCGGAGCGTCCCTGCAGGCTCTCTACGCGGTCTACGATGACCTCAGTAGCCCAATGCTTGACTCCGTCATTGCCCTCCCAAGAGCGCACCTGAATGCTGCCATCAACGCCTATGCGATGACCCTTTCCGCAGTAGCTGCTGATGTACTCGGCAGTCTGGCCCCATGCTACGCAGCGGATAAAATCGCACTCGCGCTTTCCGGTCTCGCGGTCGCGGAATGCCCTCTGTACGGCGAGATCAAACGTAGCGCAGGTTTTGCCGCTCTGGGTAGATCGCACTTCGGGATCCTTGGCAAGGTTGCCGGTAAGTATACACTTATTCATTCTCTATATATTCCTTTCAAACAAACAATCTATATATATTAATATACTCTTATACGAGGCTCTTGGCTGCGTTGACAAGAGCATTCACATCGCGTCTCTCGATGGAATCGCGGGTGCTGAATTTTTCGGGATAGCGTACCTTCAGCTTGGCGATGTTGTCCTCGGCAATGCCTTCAAGAGATATGCCAAGCTCGTCACTCAGTTCAGCAATAAACCACAGCAGATCACCGAGTTCCTCGGATACAGCAGCCTTGTCGAACTTATGGCCCTGATGAACTTTCTGATAGATTCCGTGAATCTCGCCTACCTCGCTACACATCCCCCACAGAGCATGCTCAACGCGGTCTCTCTTTGCAAGCAGGGCATTCTGTGTACGCCTTGCAGCCTGCTGGTACTCATTCAACGTCATAGTCGTTCTCATCCTCTCCGCTCAATCTTGATGCTTTGTCGTATATCTCTCCGGCGCAAGCTGCGTATCCGGCAATGTCGATAAAATTGTCAGCACAGCCCTGACCGCTGGCGATACGGCCCACTTTGAGCAGCATCAGCATTACTGATACATCAATGCTGTTGATATGCCGCTCGGCTTCCGGGAAACGCCTGCCGAGGTAAGCATTCCACAAGTCAGCAATTGCGCCGAAGCTATCTTCGGGCTTGCCGTGATCAACCTCGCGCTTGCCTGTTACGCATAACATGGCACTTGCCAATACGGATTTTCTGTCCATCATTCGTCCTCCTCTATGCATATTTCCTTGAAGTAGGGAAGGGTTTCTACCCACTTGCAGAACTCTCTCCACTCGTCGAGCTTGTGAGTCTTACGAGCGTGATACATATTCTTCAGCACCTGATAATTCAGTTTTACGGTTCGCTTCTGGTTATAGGAAGACGGGAGAAGCTGAATCATCTGCCACCAGTACTTTTTGTCCTTCTTTTCGATGTACAGATTGCGGTTGATGTTCAGAACGGGTATGATATGCTGCGTCATAATATCAAGAGACAACATATCAAGATGATCGATACTAAAATCATCAAGAGCGAACTCCTTAGAATGAATCTTGTGCATTGTTGAGCAAGAGTTCGTTTCGATGTGCATCTCAAGCTCGTCGGGATCTATGAACTCGTCCCCGTCATCCATAAACTTCCTACCCTTACGATAAGTCCTAAATTCTTTCCACCAATACAACGGGGCTGTGATATCGACATATACCTCAAGATATCGTATTACTTTGCCGTGGTCATCACCCGCTTTGGCAAGGGTTTTCATGAGCTTGAGGTCGTTTTCGCCGAGGATTATATCGTTACACTGATGCTCGTCGCAGTTATCCTTATCTATACAATCAGTAAAGCATCTATGACTATCGCTCTTCTCCCATGAGTTCTTCGGATTCCTCATGCCGCGAATGGCAGCTTCCCAACCGAATACTTCCGTGTTCTCTATCTTAATCATCTGCTTCCTCCTCATCCATCCTCGCGCCGCAGTGACAATACGGTTCTTTATTTGTACGCTCCCCACGTCCGCACAGCGAACACTTATAGCCTCTCTTGTAGGTGTAAGCTGGATATGCCTTGTAGTCTGTTACCATGTTCACCTCCCACCGCCCATGCCGCAC
>JAZKZL010000272.1:0-8186 GCA_045612645.1 Oscillospiraceae bacterium | reverse complement strand
CGAGAGATAGTCGTGAAGCTCCTCGTAGGACTGTGGCGCACCAGTGACGCTCTGCTCCATCAGCTCCACATTCTCGTATCTGCGCTGAGAGATATCAGCCTTGATCGTGTAGCAGACGTTCTGTGTCGGCTGAAGCTCGTTCACTATGCCGCCGAACAGCGGGATATTATTTTTACTCTCGATGATAAACATGAACGGTCTGTCAAAGATAAGCTCGATCACCTCACGGCAAATAGGTCCGCCGCCTGTCGGGATGTTCTCCATCAGTGTGAACGAGGATGCAGCGCAGCCCTTTTCGTCAATGGATACTCTCACAGCCTGCTCCGCCTTATTAAGATAAGAGCCTGTGTCCGCAGTGAGCGCCGAGAAATCCGCCTTTGCCGCATCGAAAACATCTGTTACTCCGAGAGCCATCATGCCCTGCTTAAGATCAGTCTCAGCGGTGATATCGAACTTCGGCAGTGAAAGCACCACATCATACGTCTGCCTGTTCTCCCATGCATTAATGCCGCCGAATACCATCTCGTAGACATCATCGCCAGCCGCTATCTCCTCAGGCGATACTCCCACGTCAGGGAGAACGAACCACATGGAATGCTCATCGCATTCGAGATACACTGCTGTATATCCCTCGCCGAAATAGCAGGTCATATCCCCTGCCTTGTTCAGGTATTCAACGATAACATCGCCATCCGTACCATGGAACACGGATGTGAGCGTATCCGATTCATCAAACGTATCGGACTTTATCCACTGTGCGCTGAAATCCAGTGTTGAAGCCAGCATCATTGCGGTGTTCTCGGAAAGCTCGGCGTTATCGGCACTGTTATTCAGCCTGCCGCCCGACTGACCTCTGAGCCAGCTTCGGAAGATTCTGTTATACTCCTCGCTTCCCATCTCTCCCACATAGGAGGTCGTCCGAAGCGTCTCGGAAAGCTCCTTCAGCGTGTTTGTGTTATAGTGCAGATCATTTCTAAGCCACAGGGAGTTTGCAAGCACAGAGGAAGTAACGCCATCGTTCATATAGGTGCCGTTCCAGATCTGCCTTGCATTTTCGAGAAGCTCATCCTCGCTCTGTGCATTCAGCAGAGAAAGTATCTGCTCCCTGCTCTCCCCCTCTGTCGTTGCGGACAGCACAGAAAGCGCCATATACAGATTCACGGGGGAATATGCGTTGTTCTCGCCCTCTGCCGAGGTCAGATAGGTCTGCATGGAGCGTGTGAAGAAATCACGCAGCTCGTCAACTGTCTCCTTTGGCACTGCAAGAGCCTCCTTGCTCTTCTTCCATCTGTCCCACGCCTCATTTTCGTTCTTTGGCTCTGTTTCTGCAGGGGAATCGCATGTTTCCTCAATGACATCCTCAACGCATTCGCAGGTCTCAATAGCGGCATCAACAGTTTCAATGGCTTCGGAGCTGAAATCATACAAGTCAGGATTCTTCGCCATGGTGGGATAGCTTGCCCAGAACAGCATCCTTGCCGTATCATCGGGATAATAGCTTACAGGAAGATCAACAGGAGCAATCTCCTCCACATCCTCCGGCGCATCTCCAGTAACCGGTGCTGATTCCTCAATGATTGGTGTATCCTCGATAGCTTCCTCGCTGTCAGGCACATCATCCACCACTATATCAGCTGTTTCAATGGCTGCGGGAGCGTCGCAAGTGCCATCTGCTGCACCGCCATGCTCAGGCGGCTCGCCGTCGGTAGTAGTCGCAGCCTCGCCTGTGCAGATATCAACGATGTCCGTTGTCTCGATGATCTCTATCGTTTCGGCACCCTCTGTTATACTGCCTGCGTTTTTATCACCTGAAGATGAATGCGTTGTTGCAGAGGATGTGGCAGCGTATTCAGGATCTACGATGCTCTCACCCGAAAGGTAGCTTGCAGGGTCTGTAAGAGCCACCGCAGTTATCAGCGCCGCACATGCAGCAGTGGAACACACGCCTATCCACAGCGGCTTCTTTGAGCGCTTCATCTCTGCACGGGACTTATCGGCAGCGGCTATGATGTCCTCATCTATCATGCCGATAACTTCGCTCAGCTTTTCATTCGTCATACCGAAAATCCCTCCTTTTCCAGATATGTACGCAGCTCGCCGCGCAAACGGTGCAGCATGGATTTTATCTTGCTTTCACTCTGACCGCAACGGCTGCAGATATCCTTTATCGGATCGCAGAAATAGTATCTCCACACGAACACGTCACGTTTTTCCTTTGTGAGCGATCTGAGGAAATCGGATACCGCTGTTGCAAGCGCCTTGCTGTCGAAGCTGTCCTCGGGAGTCTCACCGCCGCTGACGCAATCTGAAAGCTCATCCAGCGACTGCTCGTACTCCGAGCCGCCACGCTTGCTGCGGTGCTTTTTCCTCCACACATCGATGGAAAGCTGACGTGTTATCTTCCCCAGAAACAGCGAGAGCGGACTGGGCTTATGGGGCGGAATGGCATTCCACGCCTTCAGGTAGGTATCATTCACGACCTCCTGATCGTCCTCGTTGTTATTGAGTATATTGTGCGCTATCTTCGTCAGATAGTACCTATATTTGCTGTCAGTCTCGCTGATGGCGGATTCATCCCTTGACCAGTACAGGTCAACTATGTCCTCGTCCTTCATACGCACTCCTCCGTCCTGCCGAATTGTTGGCTTCATTTATATATACCGACATAATATTTGGTTGGTTGCACAAATCGGAATTTGAAACGCGGAGCGTTTGAAATTCCGATTTATCATGCGCTGTGAAACTATATTGCATTAATTAGTCTTACAAACGCATTACAAACGGAAACAACAAGATAAACAAGCAACCGCCCCGCAGGCGTACTTTGTGTACGTCAAGGGGCGGTCAACGAAGTATATGCGGGCATATCGCCCGTTTTTTAGCAGCGAATACCGTATTCCTTATACTTGCAGGTTCCCTTCAGGCTGCAGTCCTCACAGCTCTTGCGCTTGCGATCCAACTCGCCTTTGAAAAGTCCCACAATGCCAACAACAGTCTTTCGGGGAGTGAGCATATGCGTAGCGGTGCAGCACACGCCTACCTTGCGCACTGCGTCAACGCTTGCAATAAGCAGCGGAGCGCACTGTATCGGGAAATCTCCGTAGCCTGCGCCATACAGCCATGTAGTAGAATAGCCACTCATATTCTCCAGCACATCCTTGCGGGCTTCCTCAGCAACCTGCTCCACCATTGCGTTAGCAAGAGCGTCGGTGATAACAGCCCTCATACTGTCGCTTACATCAAGGCGCTTCATATATCTGTCGGTATCAGAGGAGAGCGTTGCACAGATGACCGCCGCCTTATCGCAGCCGCGCAGATGCTCTGCAATGTCCTTGCCCTCCAGCAGGAAATCGCAGTCGGAGAGATAAAGCTCCCTGCCGATGCGCTGAACATCAAACACACGCCAAACGAACTGCGGACGAGCCTCCTTTAAAAGCTCGCGCTCGCACTCGTCTATGGTTGCGCTGATTCGCTCATCGGGCTGCTCCTTGTAGCCCATATAGCGCAGCGCCTCGGTGCGGTTTATTTTTGTTATCTCACTTATCATGCCCTTATCACCTTTTCTACACTTTCGCTGATTTTTCTTGCGATATACGGATTGTTCATCGTGTACAGATGGATGCCATCCACTCCGTGCGCAACGAGATCGATTATCTGATCCACCGCATAGGCGATTCCTGCATCACGCATTGCCTCCTCGTTGTTCTCATAGCGCTGTATCATCTTCGTGAACTTCGGCGGCAGACTTGCGCCGCACATCGTCACCATGCGCTTTATCTGATTCGCATTGGTACAAGGCATGATGCCTGCCTCTATCGGAACATTTATGCCCGCAATGCGAGCCTTTTCAAGAAACTCATAGAAGTAGCTGTTATCGAAGAAAAGCTGGGATATCAGATGCTCCGCGCCTGCATCCACCTTTATCTTCAGATTGCGGATATCCTCGATTATGTTCGCACTCTCAGCATGGCCCTCGGGATAGCACGCGCCCGAGAAATTGAGATTGCTGCGAGCTTTCATATATGTGATAAGGTCGCTTGCGTGCTTGAAATCCTCCTTCGGGGGAAAATCGGGATTTATATCTCCGCGCAGGGCAAGAACATTCTCCACGCCATGCTCCTCAAACTCCTTTATAATGCGATCGATATCCTCTTTTGTAGAGTTCACGCAGGTAAGGTGCGCGATGGATTCGGTGTGATACTTCTCCTTGATGAGCGTAACAAGCTCTCTTGTGGAGCAGCCTGCTGCAGTGCCGCCTGCACCGTAGGTAACGCTGATGAAATCAGGGTGAAGATCGCTCAGCGCCTCCAGTGTGGAATATACAGTATCGATCGAGCCATTTTTCTTAGGCGGGAATATCTCGAACGAGAACACTGTTCTTCCGTTTTCAAAAAGTGATGATATCTTCATTCTGTCACCTCGTTTTCAGTAATATATCTGCCGATACTGTCCTTATACAAGCAAAGAGCCGCTGTTAAGCGGTCTTGCTGAAAATTATTCCGTGAAATGCTTTTTCAGAGCCTCCGCGAGCTGCGCAGGACAGGATGTGTTCTTAAAGCCGCAGCGGATGCCCTCAAGTCTTACGATGACGTCATCCACCTGCATACCCTCAACCAGCTTGCTTATCCCCTTTAAATTGCCGTCGCAGCCGCCCATGACCTTCAGGCTCTTTACCACGCCGTCCTCCACGTCTATTATCATCTTCCGTGAGCAAACGCCACGGGGAGTGTATTCTATAGTCATTTTATCTCCTTATCAGCCGCCATCTTTACCCATTCATCCGCCACAGCCTTTGCAACTGCGTCTGCCACAGATTTATCCAGCGCACTGGGGATGATGTTATCCACAGAGAGCTTGTCCTCGGGGATGTGAGCAGCAATGGCGTACGCCGCCGCCAGTTTCATCTCCTCTGTGATAGCCTTTGCGCGAACGCTCAGCGCACCCTTGAACACGCCGGGGAACACCAGCACGTTGTTGATCTGATTGGGATAATCGCTTCTGCCCGTGCCTACGATGAAAGCACCCGACTGCTTTGCGAGATCATAGGTGATCTCGGGATCGGGATTCGCCATCGGGAACAGAACAGGCTTGTCCGCCATGGACTGCACCATTTCGGGAGTCACAAGGTTCGGCTTTGAAACGCCCACGAACACATCTGCGTCATTCATAGCGTCTGCAAGGCTGCCCTTGATGTTCTTCTTATTGGAAAGCTGCGCCATTTCTGCGTGCGCAGGGTTTTCGTAATTATCATCACGGTTGAGGATTCCGCAGAGATCCACCATGATAAGATCTCCCACTCCCAGCTTCAGCAGGAACTTGCCAATGGCGATGCCTGCGGAGCCTGCGCCGTTGATGACAACAGTGATATCCTCAGGTCTCTTCCCTGCCAGCTTAACAGCGTTCAGCATTGCCGCACCAACAACTATCGCAGTACCGTGCTGATCGTCATGGAACACGGGGATGTCAAGGCGCTCCTTCAGCTTTGCCTCGATCTCGAAGCAGCGCGGCGCGGAGATATCCTCAAGATTTATGCCGCCGAAGCTGTCGGAGATAAGCTCAATGGTGCGAACTATCTCATCGGGATCCTTGCTCTTTATACAGAGAGGGAATGCGTCCACATCGGCGAACTCCTTGAAAAGGCAGCACTTGCCCTCCATGACGGGCATTCCCGCCAGGCCGCCGATATCCCCCAGACCCAGCACCGCTGTGCCATCTGTGATAACGGCAACGAGGTTGTTCCTGCGGGTGAGCTTGTAGGAAAGCTCGGGATCCTTTGCTATTTCAAGACAGGGCTGTGCAACGCCGGGGGTATACGCCAGTGAAAGATCCTCTCGTGTTTCGATCTTCGCACGGGAAACCACTTCCAGCTTGCCCTGCCATTCATAATGCTTTTCTAATGCCTGCTGTTTGATATCCATCTCTTTTGTCCTTTTATATCTATGTATTTTATGCCTTGCCCTTATAATTCAGGATCTGATTGAGAGAATCCTCGGGGGTAAGGTTTGAGCCGATCTGTATAGCGTAGTGGTTATAGAAGCCGTGGAAATCCGAGCCGCCTGTGGTGATGAGATCGTGCTGCGCCGCAATATCCAGCAGCTGCTTTTTCTCATTATCATCCGCACTGGTGTGCCAAACCTCCACGCCGTCCAGCTCGCCTGCCTTTGCAAGCTCGGAAAGAAGCTCAAAGCTGTCGTAAACCTTAGGGTGAGCCATTACTGATATACCGCCACTCGCTCTGATAAGCGTTGTAACGAAATGCACATCGGGATAGAAATCCGCCTCGGTCTTTACCTCCTCGGCGCAGATGCCGTGATTCCTGTCGAAGATGGAATCGTACACCTCGCCGTAAAGCTCGGTAGTGTAGCCGTAATCCATCAGTGCGTGCATGATGTGGCATTTGTATATTGCCTTGCTGCCTGCGGAATAGCGCAGGATGCTCTCCAGTGTGATGGGGTATTTCTCCAGCACCTTCATAGCCATGCGCTTGCCGAGATTCATTCTGCCCTCGGATGTACGCAGGCACAAGCCCTCAAGTCTGTCAGGCTTTTGCGGCATATAGCAGAGGATATGTACCTTTCTGCCACGCTCGCCGTCAAATGCGGAAAACTCCACGGCGGGAATCACGTTCACATTATATCTCTTGCCGAGAACTGCCGCCCTCGAAGATGATGCAAGGCTGTCGTGATCGGTGATGGCGAGATAGCGCACATCGTCCCTGTCAGCCTGCCTGATGATATCTGATATGCCGAGAGAACCGTCGGAAATAGTGGTGTGACAATGTAAGTCTGCTTTCATAATTTCTTTCTCCTCAGAGCAATTTCAGCGATCCGCATACCGTGGGCATACAAATTGCCATTAAATATTATACACCCTTTTAACAAATAATGCAAGCGTTTTACAAATATTTCTGACAAAAATATGCAAAATTCCCCATCTGATCGATGGGGAAAGTATATTATTCCAGCATATCCTGTGCCTGAATGTCAACGCTCTGAACGCCTGTGCCATAAGATCATCACAGCAGCGCACAGCGCAAGCGCCGCTACCGCAGCGACCACCCTCACGGGCGTGGATATCTCGGGCAGGTGCATCAGAACGAAATCGGGGAGATTTGCCGCTGCGTGAACTATCACCGCTACCCTGAGGGAGCCTGTTTTCACATACACTGTACCCAGCAGCAGCCCCATCACCGTTGCGCCTATTGCAAGGGCAGGTCCGCCTGCCATAATGTGCATGGCGCCGAATATCACAGCGCTGACGATGAGTGCAGTGCGCTCGGAGAAGCGCTGATTCAGTCCGTCAAGCATTATCCTGCGACAGAGAAGCTCCTCCGCTATCGGCGCAAGCACAAGCAGATTTGCTACCATCATAACGATGCCGAGCCACGACAGCTTTGCGGAAAAATGCGCCACGCTGTTCTGTATCATGCCCGAATTGCCCTCGGCAAGCATGGAGAAGCCCACAGAATACAGAAACGCCGCCACGCAAGGCAGGATGCACTTTTTCAGCGCTTCCCTGCTATCGCTTTCGGGCAGGGATTTTGTCTTTTTCGCTGCGAATACCATGCACATTATGCCGATGAAGATAATGTTTGAGATGAGCGTTATAAGAAACACGTTGTCCATAGTCCACTCCGCGAGCGCCGCATCGTCACGGATTCCGCCTGTCACTGCGGATATCGTCATCACAAGTTGAACGGCAAACTGCACAGCGAAATTCAGCAGCACCCATAGCACGCATTTAATTATCTGTTTCACTCTCCTCATCCTCACTCTCTACATATTCGAGGATATCTCCCGGCTGACATTTCAGCACTCTGCATATCGCATTCAGGGTGGAAAAGCGTATCGCACTCACCTTACCCGTTTTCATTTTGGAGAGGTTGACATTCGCAACGCCCACCTTTTCCGAAAGCTCGTTTAGGGATATCTTTCTGTCCGCCATCACTCTGTCGAGTCGTAAGATTATAACCATACCGCACCACCTTTACAGCGTCTCGTCCGATTCCTGCTGCAGCTCGCAACCGTAGCGGAACACAAGAGATATGCAGTACATCACAAATCCTGCCGCAAGCAGCATTCCGCCGAAGGATGTCACCACTATCACGCTTTTATCCAATGCGGCGGAGATTATGTTGCAGAGGATGGTCACAGGCTCGACAGCTATCAGCACGAAGGACATATTGC
>JAZKZL010000271.1:0-10028 GCA_045612645.1 Oscillospiraceae bacterium | reverse complement strand
GTCTGTGTGTCGGTTCCAAGGGGAAGGTGATTGCAGTGATATTCCATAACGCCCACGGGGATAAATACGGGGATGTTTTTCTTTCGCGCCTCGTCAAGAATGTCGGGGTACATTTTTTCCAGTCTCATGATGATACCATGCCTTTCCTTGTTGATGTGAAAAAATATTTTATTCATTATATCATCTTTTTTCCGTGAACACAAGAAGAAAACGGTAACTTTTTTTCATAATCAAAAAAACAGAACCCCGTACATGACGGAGTTCTGTAATGGATATGTATTTCGATTAATATGCGATACCCTGAGCGAGCATAGCATCCGCAACCTTCAGGAAGCCTGCGATGTTGGCACCTGCAACCAGGTCGCCTTCCATGCCGTATTCCTTAGCAGCGGAGACGGATGCCTCATAGATGTTCTTCATGATGGTCTTGAGCTTCTCGTCAACCTCTTCAGCAGACCAGCTGTAGCGCATGGAGTTCTGGCTCATCTCGAGACCGGATACTGCAACACCACCTGCATTTACTGCCTTGGAAGGAGCTACGATAACGCCATTGCTCTTCAGATATGCAACTGCCTCGTTTGTTGTGGGCATGTTGGATACCTCAACGTAGTACTTAACGCCGTTAGCAACGATCTTCTCTGCCTCTGCCATGCCAACCTCGTTCTGAGTAGCGCAGGGCATCATGATGTCAGCCTTAACGCCCCAGGGCTTCTCCTTGGGGAAGAACTGTACGCCGAACTTGTCTGCGTAGTCCTGAACTCTGTTACGGCAGGAATCACGCATCTCGAGCATGAAGTTTACCTTCTCCTCTGTGGAAACGCCATCGGGATCGTAAACATAGCCATCGGGACCGGAAAGTGTTACAACCTTGCCGCCCAGCTCGTTTACCTTCTTTACTGTACCCCATGCAACGTTACCGAAGCCGGAGATAGCGAAGGTCTTGCCCTTGATGGTGTCACCGAAGTGATCCAGCATGTTGTTGGTGTAGTAAACAGCGCCGTAGCCTGTAGCCTCGGGACGGATGAGGGAACCGCCGTAGGTGATGCCCTTACCTGTCAGAACGCCTGTGAACTCGTTTCTGAGTCTCTTGTACTGACCGAACATGTAGCCGATCTCACGAGCGCCTACGCCGAGATCGCCTGCGGGAACGTCCAGATCAGCGCCGATGTGACGGGAGAGCTCTGTCATAAAGCTCTGGCAGAAGCGCATAACCTCTGCATCGGACTTGCCCTGAGGATCGAAGTCAGAGCCGCCCTTGCCGCCGCCCATGGGCAGGGATGTGAGGGAGTTCTTGAATGTCTGCTCGAAGCCGAGGAACTTGATGATACCGAGATATACGTTGGGAGCAAATCTGATACCGCCCTTGTAAGGACCGATAGCGGAGTTGAACTGTACACGGAAACCACGGTTAACATGGTGCTTGCCGTTATCGTCAACCCAGGGAACACGGAACATGATCTGTCTCTCAGGCTCTACGATGCGCTCGAGAACGCCTGCCTCTACGAGATCGGGTCTCTGCTCTACAACAGGCTCAATGCTCTCCAGAACCTCTGTAACGGTCTGGATGAACTCAGGCTCGCCTGCGTTTCTCTTCTCAACTCTTGCGAGAAGATCAATAAGATACTGATTCTTTAATGCCATTGGTGTTGTCCTCCTGATGTTATCTGATTAAGTATGACGGGCTTTACATTCTATTCCCGTCTGACCTTCTTTATTATACAACAATAATGTCGATTTTGCAAGTTTTTTCTGACAATTTTTCATCCCGAATTTTCTTTTTGTGCAGTATACACATTATATTTCAACCGTCAGCTTGCATTCTCTGTGCTTTTGACGTAAATTTTGAGATTGTGAAATTTTCAACTTTCATTTCCGAGAAGTCTCTGTGCATTTTTATAGAGTATAAGCTCCCTTTCCTCCTCCGTGAGGGGGATGGCGTTAAAGCGCTCCAGCTCCTCCTTTGCAGTCCACATGGGGAAATCCGTGCCGAAAAGCACTCTGTCTGCGCCGAAATTACGAATGATATCCGCAGCACGCTCGGGGGTCAGCATATAGAGGGAGCTTGAAAGGTCTGTGTAGATACGTCCGTCCGTGAAAAGCTCGTAAGCCTGATCCCACTGCGACCAGCCTGCGAAATGCGCGCCGATTATCTTCATTTCGGGGAACATATCCGCCGCACGGCGCAGCCTTTCGGGGCCTGAAAAATCATAGCGGGTATCGCCTGTGTGGAACAGCACGGGCAGAGAATACTTCACCGCAGCCTCGTAGATGGGGAACGCCTTAGGCTCGTCTATCTGAAACTTCTGAAAATCGGGGTGCAGCTTTATGCCCTTCATGCCCAGCTCCTTGCAGCGCTTTATCTCGGCATCGATGTTCTCATAATCGGGGTGCATTGCCGCAAAGCCGATGAATCTGTCGGGGTGCGCCGCTACGCTCTCCGCGATGAAGTTGTTGATGCTCTCCACCTGATGCGGAACCGTTGCCACGGAATGCACGATGCAGATATCCACGCCTGCCTCGTCCGAGAGCTTGAGCAGCATATCCAGCGTGCCGTCGCTGTCCATTTTAATATCGTAGAAATCCCCGATGCCTGCCGTTGCTTTGGCGGCTATCTTTTCAGGGAAGATGTGTGCGTGTGCGTCGATTATCATGTTGTCTCCTTATTATAATAGTTCTGTAAAAATTGCCTGCGTTTTCAAAATGACGTCATTATCTCACATTATGACGTCATTATCTCGCAAAATGACGTCAGTTTGAAACAAAGTAAAGTATAGTAGAGTAAAGAAAAGTAGAAGAAAGGAAAGCTAGCCTGCGTGCTGATCTTCCTGCGGAATGAGAGTTTAAACTGTCAATCCGACGTCAGATTGAGGGTTTAAACTATCAATCCGACGTCAGATTGAAACAAAGTAAAGTATAGTAGAGTAAAGAAAAGTAGAAGAAAGGAAAGCTAGCCTGCGTGCGTGCGGATACTTCTTTGCGTTACGCAATGATACCCTCATGCCCTCATTGCGGAACAAAAACCATGGTTTGCGTTACGCAATGTGCCGTTTTTTCTCCGCAATGACGACAAAGTAAAGTAAAGAAAAGGAAAGCAGAGGAAAGCAGGTACACGGCTTGCCGTGTCCGCTAAAGGAAAGCTTGCTTGCTGCTTTCTTGCCTGCCCGCTTTCTTGCTTGCCCGCTTTCTTGCGGATGGCTTTCTTGCAGAAAATTGCAGTTGCGGGTGTGGTATTATCTCAGTAGCCGAAAACGTAGGTTGCTGCAAGAGCCGCCCACTCTCTCAGCCACGAGTTCATGAAATAAAGCGTGGATGTGCTGCCCGAATAGTGGCCTGTCTCCCCCAGACCTGCACGCTTTGCGTAAAGGGACGCTCTGTACTGGTGATAGTCGCTGGTGACGACCGCAACATTGCCTGTCAGCCCCTCCCTCTCCATGATATCAAGCGAGAAAGCGAAGTTCTCCGCGGTGGAGGTGGACTTATCCTCCTTGTAGATACGCTCCTCGGCTATTCCGTAATCAGCGAGCAGGCGGCGCATAGCCTCTGCCTCGGTGATGTCCTCCCCCTGACCCTGACCTCCTGCCACGATGCAGACAGCCTCGGGATGCTCTTTCAGCACCTCGGCGGCGTTATAGCAGCGTGAGCGCAGCAAGGAGCTGGGGGTCTCCCCTCTTACACGGCAGCCAAGCACGATCACCACGTCTACCCTTTCAAGCGGCTTGTGCATACAGCTTGCCATGTTGACGGAAAAGAACGTGACCGCAAACAGGCAGACGCAGGCGAGCGCTCCAACGGTTATCAGCGACAGCTTGCCCCACAGGCGTTTCCACAGCCACTTGACAGCACCTGCTATCTGACGATGGCACAGCGTACAGAGAATGATTCCTCCGAAAAGGATGATGCCTATCACCGAGCCCACCGAAAACCACAGGCAGCTCCACAGCATGCAGACAGCGCAGGGGATGATGATAAGCAGCTTGATAGTTGTTTTGATAATCTTTTTCATTTTCCTCAATTATTGTGTACGAAAGCAAAACAGCGCCGAGCGTAAGCCCAGCGCCGTATGTATTATGCGTTCTTGCCAAGCTCGATTGCTGCGAGGTTCTTATCGATAAGCTGAGCCTTTGCGGGGGGAATGATCTTTTCCAGTGCCTTGCGGATAACTTCATCGGAGGCAATGCCTGTCTCCTTGATGAGCTTTCCGATAAGGATGATGTTAGCCATGCCCTTTAAGCCGCTTTCGTCCGCCATCTGAGTGGAGGGAACGTAAAAGCACTTGATATCGGTACGCTCGCACTTCTGCTCGATGAGAGTGCTGTCGATGATAGCGATACCGCCCGGCTTAACGTCATTGATGAACTTGTCGTAGCTGGGGCCGTTCATAACGATCAGCACGTCAGGCTCGGTTACGAGAGGAGAGCCTACAGCGTCATCGCTGATGCAAACGGAGCAGTTAGCTGTACCGCCACGCATTTCGGGACCGTAGGAAGGCAGCCAGGAAACTTCCTTGCTGTCCATAAGACCGAAGTAAGCAAGCATTTTACCTGCGAACAGAATGCCCTGTCCGCCGAAGCCTGCGAGGATTGTTTCTGTCATCATCTGATTGCGCCCTCCTTATAAACTCCGAGAGGATAGTAGGGGATCATGTTCTCCTTCAGCCATGCGATAGCGTCAACAGGCGACTTGCCCCAGTTTGTGGGACAGGTGGAGAGAACTTCGATAATGGAGAAGCCCTGCTTGTTCTTCTGGAACTCAAAGCCCTTGCGGATAGCTGCCTTAGCCTTGCGGATGTTAGCAGGGTCAGCAACGGTAACACGCTCAGCGAGAGCAACGCCGCTCAGTGTGGAGAGCATCTCGCACACTCTGATGGGGAAGCCTTCAACGTTGGTGTTTCTGCCGTAGGGAGTTGTCTGTGTCACCTGACCGGGCAGTGTGGTAGGAGCCATCTGACCGCCTGTCATACCGTAGGTGGTGTTGTTTACGAAGATAACGGTGATGTTCTCGCCTCTTGTAGCTGCGTGAACGATCTCAGCAGTACCGATAGCAGCGAGGTCGCCGTCACCCTGATAGGTGAATACGAATGTGTCGGGATTTGCGCGCTTAACGCCTGTAGCAACTGCGGGAGCACGTCCGTGAGCAGCCTCGATCATATCGCAGGCGAAGTAATCATAAGCCATTACAGAGCATCCAACGGGAGCAACACCAACGGTGTTTCCCTCGATACCCATTTCATCTATAACCTCGGCAACAAGGCGGTGAATGATACCGTGTGTGCAGCCGGGGCAGTAATGCAGAGGCGCATCTGTAAGCGCATGAGGTTTCTTGAATTCAGGCATTACTCTGCTCCTTTCTGTGTCATTGCAACGATCTTTTCGAGTATCTCAGCGGGCTTGGGGATGATACCGCCTGTTCTGCCGAAGAACTCAACGTTCTTGCTGCAGTTCAGCGCGAGCTTTACATCCTCGATCATCTGACCCATGGACATCTCTACGCAAAGCACGTCCTTAGCGTTTGCGCAAGCGGCGTTCAGCTCCTTAACGGGGAACGGCCAGAGTGTGATGGGACGGAACAGACCAACCTTGATGCCCATCTTTCTTGCGGAATCAACAGCAGACTTTGCAATTCTTGCAGTGGAGCCGTAAGCGGTAATAACGATCTCAGCGTCGTCAGTGAGGTAGCTTTCAGCCTCAGTGCAGGTAGCCTTGATCTCATCATATCTCTTGAAACGCTCTACGATGCGGTCTTCAAGCTCATCGGGCTTGAGGTACAGGGAATTGGAGATGTTGTGCTTTCTCTCGTTCTTATGGCCTCTTGCAGCCCACTCCTTATCGGAGCCATCGCCGAATGCGATCTCAACATCCTCGAAAGCAACAGGCTCCATCATCTGACCCAGCAGACCGTCTGCGAGGATCAGAGCGGGCATTCTGTACTTATCAGCGAGATCGAACGCCTTTGTTACTGTATCAGCCATCTCCTGAACACTGGAGGGAGCGAATACCAGCAGCTGGAAGTCACCGTGACCCAGTGCCTTTGTTGCCTGCCAGTAGTCAGCCTGAGAGGGCTGGATGCCGCCGAGACCGGGGCCGCCTCTCATAACGTTGATGATAACGCAGGGCAGATCAGCACCTGCTATGTAGGATACACCCTCGCTCTTCAGGGAGATTCCGGGAGAGGAAGAGGATGTCATGCAGCGGATACCCGAGCTTGCACAGCCGTATACCATGTTGATCGCGGATACCTCGGACTCAGCCTGCAGGAACACGCCGCCAACCTTGGGCATTCTCTTGGACATATATGCGGATATCTCGGTCTGAGGGGTGATGGGATAACCGAAGAAGCACTTGCAGCCTGCTCTGATGGCAGCCTCTGCGAGAGCCTCGTTACCTTTCATAAGCTTTCTTTCCATTATTTGTCACCTCCGCTGATCGTAATTGCGCAGTCGGGACACATCATAGCGCAGAGTGCACAGCCGACGCAAGCGTCGTCATCAATGCAGACAGCGGTATGGTAGCCCTTTTTGTTCAGCTTTTCCTGCTGGATCTCGACGATCTTCTTGGGACAAGCGGTAACACACAGACCGCAGCCCTTGCAGACATCGAATGCAACATTCATCTTTGCCATAGTTCTGCTCCTTCTTTTGTATTTTATTCTGTTTCCCAGAAAGGACGTACATAGACCTCTACAGGTCTCGTATCAGGAACTTCAAGTCCCTTCATTGCGGCGGTGAATACCAAAGGCAAGCCCGCAGCATCCGCAGAAGCTCTTGCGTACTCCATGGAGCGCAGGATGTCCTCCGCAGTGGTCTCCAGTCCGAGATTTGAGCTGTTCACCACGCCTGTTGCTTTCAGGTTGGATACAAGCTCGATGTCATGCAGCAGCTCAAGAGTCTCCTCGGGAGTTGAGGTGAGGAAACGGTAGCTGTTCACGACATACAGCATCTCATAACCGAAGTTCTTTAATATAGTGGAGTACTGACCAAGAGCGATAGCGCCTGCGTCGTCTCCGCCCACGTCTACGATGACTCTGTCATAGCCGCGCAGCAGCGCAGCCATATCAAAGCCGAGAGACGGGATATCCAGATTTGTGTTTGCATACTGCGGAGCAACGAGATATATTCCCTTTTCCTTAAACAGCTTATCGAAATCAGCTGTGCGGAAGTAGGGATTCACGATATCGAGATCGATAACGCAGACTTTCTCTCCCCTGTCGGCGTAGTCCACCGCAAGGTTCACCGCAATATTCGTTTTGCCCGAGCCATAGTGACCCGTGATTATAATTGCTTTGTTTTCAGACATATTCACCTATTAATAGTAATAGCTGTTTCCGATTGCATCTGCAATGCTGATACCTGCTACAAGAAGCACGATAAACAGAACTGCTATGATACCTATAGCAATAAGCATCCAGATAAGGGAAGCTCTTGCCCAGTTCTTTCTGTCGATACGCTGTGTATCACCGAATGCCCATACCAGCATGATAACGAGATAACCGATAAAACCGATAACGGGAATGCAGCTTACAAGACCGAGGATAAGGGATGTGAGCATCCACTGACCTGTGGTCATAAAATTGGGGGCGGGAGTATTGGGGGTGTTATAGTTATTGTAAACGATCGGTGCGCCCTGAGGATACTGTGCTGTATTGGGGTTAGGCTGAGAATAGCCTGCGGGCTGCTGATAGCCTGCCTGAGGCTGCTGATAGCCGTTAATGGGTGTGGACGCTGCTGTATTAGCATAGCCCATTCCGCCTGCAGTATGCACCTGCTGCTGAGGAGCAGATATTCCCATTGTGCCGTCGCCGTTGGGAAGTACATCACCATTAGCAAAGGTAGGAGAAACAGGCTTAGACAGATCAACGCTGTTCATTGTGCCTTCAACTTCCATGCTTGCGCCGCAGGTAGGACAGAATGTTCCGCTACCGCTTACAAGAGAACCACACTTATGACAAAATCTTTCCATAATGATACCTCACAAACTAGAATTTCCAGTCATATCCATCTGAATACGACATATTTCTATACTTTTATATAATAGCACACAACAGCGGATTTGTCAACATTTTTTGATCTTCCGCTGTGCAGCACCATATATTAGTAAAATAATTGCTCCGCATTTCACTGCCGCTGCGCAGGCTGATCACTTTGGAGTGGTTTTGCGCAGCAAAATCCAATTCCCTTAAGGGGAATTGGAAACGGAAAAGTTGGTTAAATAATTGCTCCGCAATTATTTAACCAACCATTGACTCATCCCTGCACCCAGCAGCTCATTGGGACGGTCTCTGAAACCGAACTGGCGGTAGAAAGGCTCTCTGCCTGTGGCGGACATCAGATACAGCGCTATCTTCTCGCCCTCATCCAGTGTGGAGCGCATATAATCCATCGTGCGGTGCATGAGCTGAGTTCCTATGCCTCTGTGCTGATACTCGGGGATGACGATAACATCCGTGATGAAGTTCGCATAGCCGCCGTCGGAAAGCACTCTTATCATGCCGATACATCTGCCGTTATCCCTTACGCAGGTGATGTGATATGCGTTGTTAAGCACGTTTGACGCTATCCTGTCGGACAGCACCATGAAGTTCACAAGCCTGCGCATCTCCTTGTATTCCTCTAAAGAGGGGGCTTCGTCAATAAACTCAAGTGACAATATAATTACCTCCATATACCTCAAAAAATCCGCCCCACGGATGTGCCGTGTGACGGATCTTTGTTCGTTTTTATTCCTCGCCGTCTGCCTCGGGAGCTATGATAGTCTCCTCTGTGGACTCAGCAGGAGCTTCCTTTGCAGGCTCTTCTGCATCAAGGATGATCTTGTTGCCATCGATATCCATTCTGCCCTCCATCAGGTCATAGAAAGCAGGACCCTCGATCTTCTCATGCTTGATGAGATACTGCGCGCACTTTTCAAGCAGATCCCTGTGTTCGGTGAGGATGGATTCTGCTCTCTCCATGCCCTCCTCAACAAATGCACGGATCTCATCATCGATCTGTGCGGCGATGTTTTCGGAGTAGTTTCTGCTGTGAGAATAATCTCTGCCGAGGAACACCTCGTCGTTATCCTGACCGTACATGATGGTGCCGAGCTTTTCGGAGAAACCGTAGCGAGTAACCATATCCCTTGCAACGTGGGTTGCACGTTCGATATCGTTGGATGCGCCTGTGCAGATATCGTCCAGCACGATCTTCTCTGCGGCACGTCCGCCCAGCAGCACAACGATCTGCTCCTTCATGCGTGTTCTGGAGACATGACGGTTGTCGTTCTCGGGAAGATGCATGGTAAAGCCTGCCGCCATGCCTCTCGGGATGATGGATACATGGTGTACTTTATCCTGAGTGGGACAGAACATCGTAACAACAGCGTGACCTGCCTCGTGATAAGCTGTGATGCGCTTATCCTCCTCATCGATCACTCTGGACTTCTTTTCGGGACCTGCAACTACCTTGATAGTAGCCTCCTCGATATCCTTGCGTGTAACAGCCTTGCGGTTCTCTCTTGCTGCAAGCAGCGCAGCCTCGTTCACGAGGTTTTCAAGATCCGCACCTGTAAAGCCTGCGGTTGTCGCCGCAATGGTCTTAAGCTCCACATCGGGACCGATGTTCTTGTTCCTGGTGTGTACCTTCAGGATCTCCTCTCTGCCCTTGATATCAGGGTAGTTTACGGTGATCTGTCTGTCAAAACGACCGGGACGCAGCAGCGCAGGGTCAAGGATATGTCGGCGGTTTGTCGCCGCCATTACGATCATGTTTTCGTTCTCGGTAAATCCCTCCATCTCAACAAGCAGCTGGTTAAGAGTCTGCTCACGCCCGTCGTGGCCGCCGCCGAGACCTGCGCCTCTGCGTCTGCCGACAGCGTCGATCTCATCGATGAAGATGATGGAAGGAGTGTGCTTCTTCGCCTGATCGAACAGATCACGCACTCTGGATGCACCAACACCGACGAACATCTCAACGAAATCAGAACCCGAGATATGGAAGAAAGGAACTCCTGCTTCGCCTGATACAGCTCTTGCAAGAAGTGTCTTACCTGTTCCGG
>JAZKZL010000270.1:0-8148 GCA_045612645.1 Oscillospiraceae bacterium | reverse complement strand
ACACAGCGTGCTGCAGATTTACTTCGTAAATGGCAGCATTGCCAAAGGCAATGCTGTGTCCGCATAACACAAACACATTATTAACGGGCACAGCACGCTGTGCCCCTACAATCATCTGTTAATTAAATCGCACCTACAAATCCCGTTTTGTCTTTCTGTTATAGTATAGCCATCGAATCGCCGAAACTAAAGAAACGGTATCTCTCCGAGATAGCGGTTTCATACGCGTGGAGCGTCTTTTCTCTGCCGAGCAATGCGCTTACGAGCATTATCAGCGTGGATTCGGGCAGGTGGAAATTCGTGATAAGTCCGTCTATCGCCTTGAATGTATAGCCTGGGTAGATGAATATTCCCGTATCGCCCGAGGTGGCGGTTATGGTGCCGTCTGCGCTTGCGGAGGCAGCGGATTCCAGTGTGCGGCAGGATGTCGTTCCCACTGCGATGACACGTCCGCCGCGAGCCTTGCATTCGGCTATCTTCTTAGCGGTCTCCTCGGGGATGGAGTAATGCTCCACGTGCATCTTGTGATCGAGGATGTTGTCCTCCTTTACGGGACGGAATGTGCCGAGACCCACGTGCAGCGTAACATACGCCGTATCCACGCCCTTTGCTGCGAGCTTTGCAAACACCTCGTCCGTGAAGTGCAGACCTGCCGTGGGCGCTGCCGCAGAGCCTGTCTCACGGCAGTAGATGGTGTTATAGCGGTCGTTCTTTTCGAGCTTTGCGGTGATGTAGGGCGGCAGCGGCATCTGACCGATGCGGTCAAGGATGTCGAAGAAATCTCCCTCAAAGGAGAAACGCACCACACGGTTGCCCTCCTCCACGGTCTCCAGCACCTCTGCGGAAAGCCCCTCGGGGAAATCCACCACTGCGCCTGCTTTCAGCTTTTTGCCGGGGCGCACCATGGTCTCCCAGTCGGTGAGGGAAAGTCGCTTAAGCAGCAGGAATTCCACCGCTGCGCCTGTTGCGCCCTGCGGCGAGGACTCTGTCACACGCTTTGTGCCGTAAAGCCTTGCAGGGAACACACGGCTGTCGTTCATCACCAGCAGGTCACCTTTTTCGAGGTAGTCGCATATATTGTAAAAGCGGTCGTGGGTGATCTCGCCCGTAGTCTTGTCCACTTTCATGAGTCGGGAGCTGTCTCGGGGTTCAACGGGAGTCTGGGCGATAAGCTCCTCGGGGAGGTCGTAGTAAAAATCTGATCTTAACATGATATTTCTCCATTCTGCATAAATAACCATTATATATTGTACCACATCCTTTCTGCCTTTTCAATTGACACTTCACAACAATTTCAACAAAATACAGGTCGTATTTTGATAATATTTAGCTGAATAACCGTTGACAAACACCTTTATATATGATAAAATATAGCATATCGGTAAATTCCGATGTGATAGAGGTGCGGGGACGATCAGTAGCGTTCATCCATGACTGACGGAAGTTGTGAGCGTGAAAGGCCAACCGCCGAAGAATGTACATTCCGCCGTGTGCATATCTGGTCGTCCGTTGAATAAGCGTACGATTGTCATCGACTTAGTCTGATGGAGAGCTATCCGATTTTTATAGTTTATAAGATCATAAGCTAACCAGCATATTCAGCCGATGAAGTATATTCTATCATCGGCTTTATTTATGTTTATGTAAAAAAGGGCAAGACCCAAAAAATACGTTACAGTCCGTAAAACGGACAGGAAAGGACACAACTATGAAAAAGTACAATGTCGGCATTATCGGTGCAACTGGTATGGTAGGTCAGCGTTTCGCTATCCTGCTGGAGAATCACCCCTGGTTCAACGTGGTAGCTCTCGCAGCTTCTCCCCGTTCCGCAGGCAAGACCTATAAAGAGGCTGTCGGCGACAGATGGTTCATGGACGTTCCCATGCCCGCTAACATGGCAGATATCATCGTAAAGGACGCTTCCGCAGATGTTGACGAGATCGCAGGCATGGTTGATTTCGTATTCTGCGCTGTTGACATGAAGAAGGACGAGATCAAGGCTCTCGAGGAGAAGTACGCTAAGGCTGAGTGCCCTGTAATGTCCAACAACTCCGCTCACCGTTTCACTGACGATGTTCCCATGATCATTCCCGAGATCAACGACGAGCATATCGCTATCGTTGAGGCTCAGAAGGCTCGTCTCGGCACAAAGAGAGGCTTTATCTCCGTTAAGTCCAACTGCTCCATCCAGAGCTATGTTCCCGCGCTCTCTCCCCTGAGAAAGTTCGGCATCAAGAACGTTCTCGCTTGTACATATCAGGCAATCTCCGGCGCAGGCAAGTCCTTCGATACATGGCCTGAGATGGTTGACAACCTCATCCCTTACATCGGCGGCGAGGAGGAGAAGTCCGAGCAGGAGCCTCTGAAGGTTTGGGGCGAGATCAAGGACGGCAAGATCGTTAAGGCTGAGTCTCCCTGCATCACAACTCAGTGCCTGAGAGTTCCCGTTTCCAACGGTCACTTCGCAGCTGTATTCGTAAGCTTTGAGAACAAGCCCAGCAAGGAAGAGATCCTCTCCATCTGGAAGGAGTTCAAGGGCGTTCCTCAGGAGCTGGAGCTGCCCTCCGCTCCCAAGCAGTTCCTCAACTACTTCGAGGAGGACAATATGCCCCAGGCTAAGCTGCACAGAAACCTCGAGAACGGTATGGCAGTTTCCATCGGCCGTCTCCGTGAGGATACACAGTACGATTACAAGTTCGTTTGCCTTTCCCACAACACTCTGCGTGGCGCAGCAGGCGGCGCAGTTCTGATGGCAGAGCTTTACGCAGCAAAGGGCTATTTTGATTGATCGGAATGGCGATAAACGCACATCTTCTGCGTTAGACGACCGCTCGGCGTACACAAAGTACGCTGTCGGGTCGTCTGCCTTGAATCTGCGCATTTCTCTCCATTCCTTACCAGCGGATGATTGCGGTTATTCATCTGCTACAATATGATTAGAGGTAATCAACATGAACAACACTATATTCACAGGTGCTGCTACTGCGATAGTGACACCTATGCACGCTGACGGCTCCATCAATTATGAGGAGTTCGGCAGAATGATCGATTTCCAGATCGACGGCGGCATTGACGCTCTTGTTGTATGCGGTACAACAGGCGAGGCTTCCACCATGACGGACGAGGAGCACGTTGAGTGCATCCGCTTCGCCGTGGAGCGTGCTGCTAAGCGTATCCCCATCATCGCAGGCACAGGCAGTAACGACACAGGCTACGCTGTTGAGCTTTCCAAGGAGGCTCAGAAGGTGGGCGCTGACGCTCTGCTGCAGGTTACTCCTTACTACAACAAGGCTTCGCAGAGAGGTCTTGCAAAGCACTTCCTCACCATCGCTGACAGTGTGGATATCCCGATCGTGCTGTACAACGTTCCCGGACGTACAGGCATGGGCATTTCCATCGACTGCTACAAGGAGTGCGCTCAGCACAAGAACATCGTTGCTACAAAGGAAGCAAGCGGCAATATGAGCCTCATGATGCAGATCGCTGCTTACACCGATCTCGATATCTACAGCGGCAATGACGACGAGGTGCTTGCTTGTCTCGCATTCGGCGGCAAGGGCGTTATATCCGTTACTTCCAACTGCATGCCTAAGGAAAAGCATGATGAGGTTATGCTGTTCCTGGAGGGCAAGCGTGAGGAGGCTCTCGCTATCCAGAAGAAGATCCTTGCATTCGAGAAGGCTCTCTTCATGGATGTGAACCCCATCCCTGCAAAGGAGGCTCTGAACATCATGGGCTTTAACGCAGGCGAGTGCAGACTGCCCCTCTGCTCCATGACCGAAGCGCAGATCGCTGTGCTGAAGGCAGAGATGGACGCACTGGGTTTAGTGGGTGCAGTAAAGTAAGATATTGATCGTATGTAGGGGCACAGCGTGCTGTGCCCGCATATATTTTGTAACATTTATTTACGGACACAGAATTGCCAGCGGCAATGCTGCCATTTGCGCAGTAAATCTGCAGCACGCTGTGTCCCTACGTTTAATTGAAAGGACGTTCAACATGACAAAGATCGCCATTACGGGCGCCTGCGGCAAGATGGGCCGTGTCATTGCAGGCATCATTGCAGGCAGAAACGACTGCGAGGTCTGTGCAGGTATCGATCTCTGCGGACAGCAGTATGCGGATTTCCCCGTGTTCACAAAGGTGTTCGACCTGCCCGAGAAGCCCGATGTCATCATCGATTTCTCCCATCCCTCCGCACTGCCCGATCTGCTTTCCTACGGCAAGATGAACAATGTTCCGCTGGTGCTTGCCACAACAGGCTACACCGATGAGGAGCGTGCGCAGATCACTGCCGCATCCGCGCAGATACCCGTGTTCTTCACCTTTAATATGTCGCTGGGAATCAACCTGCTGGTGGAGCTTGCAAGAAAGGCTACCCAGATACTCGGTGGGCAGTTCGATATCGAGATCGTGGAAAAGCACCACAACCTCAAAAAGGACGCTCCCTCAGGCACTGCCATCATGATAGGCGAGGCGATCAATGAGGAGCTGGGCAACAGCAAGCACTTTGTATATGACCGCCACAATGTACGCAAGGAGCGCGGTGCAGACGAGATCGGCATGCACGCTATCCGTGGCGGCACTATCGTGGGCGATCACGATATCATCTTTGCAGGCCGTGACGAGGTCATCACTCTGTCGCACTCGGCTCATTCAAAGGAAGTTTTCGCTGTAGGCTCGGTAAATGCCGCAGTGTTCCTTGCGGGAAAGCCTGCGGGACTCTACGCGATGTCCGATCTTATCAAAGAGGGCTGATTAAGCTTACATAAAACAGACAATGATCATTACAAGGAGGAAATCATGAGCATCACTGTTACAGAAAACATTTCCGTTGTTACCTTTAACAACGTTCCCCTGTACAAGACCATCATGGAGGATACACTGGCTGCCGTTGCTGCGGCTGAGATCAATATCGACATGATCTCCATGACTGCGCCTATGTCCGAGCGTTTCGGCTTTGGCTTTACTCTCAGCGATGATGATATGGGCAAGCTGCTCATTGCCGCAAAGGAGCTGGCTGACAAGCATTCCATCAAGCCCATGATAAACTCGGGCAACCGCAAGATACTCATAAAGACCGCCGAAATGGAGCATCAGGCAGGCTTTGCCGCAAAGGTGTTCTCCGTGCTTAACCGCATTGAGGCGATGATACTCCTTGTTACCACGGGTGTTGACGAGATCTCCGTTGTTGTGCGTGAGAGCGACGCTGACACCGCGGTTACCGAACTGGAGGCACTTATTAAATGATATCCCGAGCAATTCTTTCCACCGCGTCGGCTACCACTGAGGTTGCCGAGACCACTATAAACGACGCGCTGCATGATCTTGCCGAGCGCCCTGAGGAGGCTATGTCCGCACTGGGGCAGTTCTTTTCCGACATGGGCAGGGGCATTCTGAACGCTATTCCCACCATCCTGTTTGCGATACTTGTGCTGATCGTGGGTATGATCCTCTGCAAGCTGAGCGTAAAGCTCATCACAAGGGGAATGGAGCGCGCAAAGACGGACATCACCGTGGCGAAGTTCGTTAGGCAGTGCGTGAAGATCATCCTGTATGTGCTGCTTGCTGTTGTGGTGCTTTCCGTGCTGGGAGTTCCCACCACATCTGTTATCACCGTTATCGGTACGGCGGGCGTGGCTATCGGTCTTGCGCTGCAGGACAGCCTTTCCAACGTTGCGGGAGGCTTTATCCTGCTGATAACAAAACCTTTCAAGATCGGTGATTACATCATCGTGAACGGCGTTGAGGGTACGGTATCGCAGATCGCTATCCTGCATACAAGGCTGGATTCCGCAAGCAATCAGAGCATAATCATTCCGAACAGTCAGGCTGCTACAGCGACTGTCATCAACAACTCCGCAAACGATACGAGACGTGTGGATATGAAGTTCTCCATCGCTTATGAGGACGATTACGAGCATGCCCGTCAGGTGATCCTCGGCGTGCTGAGCGAGAATGAAAAGGTGCTGCAGGATCCTGCTCCCACCGTGAGGATGCTGGAGCATGGCGCAAGCGCTATCGTTATCGCAACACGTCCCTGGTGCAGAAATGCGGATTACTGGGATGTATATTACGATACCACCGAGCAGGTGCGCAAGGCGTTTATCGAGAACAACATCTCCATCCCGTTCGATCAGCTGGATGTGCATGTAATTAATGATAAATAAACAAAACAGCCCGAGAAATTCTCGGGCTGATATTTGTTATGTGTGATATTACTCGAAAGAGTCTTCCTCGTCACGGGCATTGAACAGCT
This sequence comes from Oscillospiraceae bacterium, assembly GCA_045612645.1. GTDB lineage: Bacteria > Bacillota > Clostridia > Oscillospirales > Ruminococcaceae > CAG-115. The sequence continues at coordinate 1,889 of JAZKZL010000270.1, read as the reverse complement.
CGACAAGCTGCGCCATTTCTTCCTCGGTGAGAGTAATACCTTTACTCATACGTGTATGATCGGGAGACCACTCGCGGATATCGAACTTGGGTGCGTTGTCGTTCCAGCTTACGAGATTAAGCTCCTTTGTCCAGCCCTTTGCGTTCTCGGAGATTACTCCCAGTTCCTTTGTGATCTCAAACTTCAGTTCTGCCATGTTATTTTTCCTCTGCTTTCTTTGCTTTTTTCTTCTTTTTGATCTTTGTGCTGTCGGCTACGATCACCTTGTCGTAAACCGCATGGTACTTCGGGGGGATCAGCTTGTTGAGATGCAGCTTGCCGAAGAACCACTTGCCGAACTCCGTCTTTTCATAGACCTCGTTCAGATATGTATTGACGCTGTTTACACTTGCGTCCGTACTGCCGTTTATGAAATCATGCAGCTTTGCGGGCGGCTCGTAGGTCACCACGATATCCACCTTGTTGCCTGCCTTTGCGAGATTTTCCATGCCCTCGCTGAGTTCGCTTTCGCTGGGCATTTCACGCTGCCACCAGTTCTGACCCTCGGTAAGCTCCATGCTGTCATCGCTCTGACCGCCGCCGAATGCGAACACCGTCTTTTCCGCGATCTCATACACCTGACCTCGCATGAGCTGCCTGAGTCTGCCGCTTATCTGCCTTGTTTTGCCGCCGCACCACTCGCTTACCTCGTACTGCTCCAGAAGATCGTAATTCTCATGCGAGCCTTCCACGAAAAGCACATTGCAGCGCAGCCTGCCTATCTTTTTCAGCAGCTTTTTTTCCTTGGGGCTGCCGTCCCAGATAAATCCGAAATCTCCGCAGATGATGAGAGCGTCCTGCTTTTTCAGCTTGCGCAGCATAGGATCCCTGAAACGCCCGTAATCGCCGTGGATATCTCCTGTTATATAGATCATAGATGTGTTTCCTTGTTTTCGTGCAATAATTAACAAATTGGTTACAATTTTGCAAAAGGTCTTTACAATTCCGTGTCGGATTTGATATAATGTAATATAGGTTACATGGGGATAATAAACGCCTAATATATATAATAACGCATTAAGGGGGATTTGTCTATATGCGAAAAGCAAAAAAATTCTCATTATTTCTGTCGATTATTTTACTATTGACGACTTTTTCGCCGTTTCTTCACGTTTCTGCAACCTTTACGCCGAATTTCGAGCTGAACAGTCAGGGCGTGTACATGGTGAATACCGATACGGATATCGTTGTGGTATCCAAAAATGCGGATGACAAGATGTATCCCGCATCGCTCACAAAGATCATGACCTGTCTTGTTTCGCTGGAGGAGATAAAGGATTTCAATGCCTACGTCCTTGTGCCGTACACAGCCTTCAACGAGTTCTGGGAGGACAACCCTAACTTCTGGGGTGCGTCCGATGCGGCTATCGAGCCGAGACAGTCCAACATAACCTACATGGATCTGCTTTATGCGCTGATGCTGCCATCCTCCTGCGAGGCGGCGAATATCCTTGCCTATAACATAGGCGGTGAGAGCATTGCGAACTTCGTGCAGATGATGAACGACAAGGCTAAGGAGATCGGCTGCAAGAACACGAACTTCACTAATCCCCATGGCCTGTTTGACCCGAACAACTACACCACTGCTTACGATATGTACCTCATCACGAAGTACGCTATCGATAACTATCCCCGTTTCATGGAGATATGCGATACTTACTCCTACGAGATGCCGCCGAATGACGCGAATCCCGATGGCTATTTCGTATCCCACACAAACGCCATGATGAAGACCACCAGTGATTACTATTACGAGGGCGTTCACGGCGTTAAGACGGGCAGTATCGATTATATGTACTTCCCGCAGGAGAATGGTCTGTATGACACCTCCGTGTACGAATACGGCTATC
>JAZKZL010000269.1:0-9929 GCA_045612645.1 Oscillospiraceae bacterium | reverse complement strand
TGGTCTTTGCGCCGTATGCTGCGAACTCCTTGTCGAGGATGATCTTGTCATAGCTTCTGAAGCCGAGGATCGCTGTGCAGTCTGCACCGAACTGCTTTGCAAGTCCCAGCAGCGGAGGAACGCCGATACCGCCGCCCACTGCAACTATCTTCTTGCCTGCGGGAGCCTTGAAGCCGTTTCCGAGCGGGCCGAGGATATCAAGATTATCACCCACATTCACACGGGAGATGATCTCTGTTCCCTTGCCTCTCACCTCGAATACGAAACGCAGTGTGCCTGCCTCCTTATCGATATCGCAGATGGAAATGGGACGGCGCAGTGTATAGCCATCGGCAAGAATGTTTGCAAACTGTCCCACCTCGGCAGCCTTTGCCACATCGGGACACTTGACGGTTATGGAGAATATTCCGCCTGCCAGCGTCTTTTTCTCGATAACAGGATATTTATCGCAGAAGTAACTCATAGTCATTCCTCCTCAGTTTTATCTTCCTTATCACTGACAGCGACTGCCCTTATCTTTACGGCGTCGTTGTCCTTTCTTTCGGGTCTTGCTGTTATGCTGTCAAGCCTGTGCATTGTGAAGCGAACGATTATTGCGATCATCACCGCATCAAGAATGACCTGCAGGCTGAATGGACTAACATTGATAAACAGCAGCTTGTTATGCACGATATACATGATATCGAACACTGCCAGCAGCGCAGGTATCTTGCACAGGGAAACGCAGAAGGCAAAGGTATCATAGCATTCCTGTGCGGTGCGCTTTGTCACCTGCCAACGGCTGAACTTATGGCTCGTAAGCGTCAGTATAAGATATGCAGCGAATATTGCCAGCACCAGTGCGGGGAATATCAGCGCAAGCCACTGTCTCCACACGATGGAGGGATCGAAATTCTGCACTATGTTCTCCACGTTATCCTGTCCTATGCGCATCTGATTAAGCAGCACATTATACTGCTTAAAGAATCCCACGGTAACGGAAACTATCACCACAGTGATACCCAGCGAGAACACATCCGCTATCAGCCGCGCTATCTTATAGGAATGCTTTACGGGATATTTGCCTACTTTCATTTTATGTCCTTTCGGAAATGCCCGAAACGGCGAGAGATTAGTCCCGCCGTTGGGTATATAGTTTTTACGTTGGTAAATGTGCAAAACCAGGATACTGATTACGCACTACAAAGGGTGGTGAGATGGTAGTAGATGCGAGGCAGCTGTTGAACGGCTAGGCTTGGTGCCTGCCGTTCGGCAGCTAACGAAGCAGATGCTGCCATATCGCCAGCCGTTTAGATCTTGGTGATGTCAACCATTTCAACATCATCTACGCTCTTGTGCATTTCAAGACACTCAAGAAGTGCATTCGCTGTGTCGATGGAGGTCAGGCAGGCGATGGAACGCTCAACTGCCTTACGGCGCATCTTTACGCTGTCTCTGGAGGGCTTTCTGCCTGTCTCGGAGGTGGAGATAACGTAGTTGATCTTGCCGCTCTCCAGCAGAGAGATAACGTTAGGCTCACCCTCGGAGATACGATAAACATGGTTTGCAGCGATCATGTTGCGATTGAGAACAGACGCTGTTCCGCCTGTTGCGTAGATCTCAAAGCCAAGCTCCTCAAAGCGGCTTGCGATCTCGATAACCTCGCGCTTGTCGCTGTCGCGAACGGAGATGAGGACGCCGCCCTTGTCGTACATCTTGTAGCCTGCAGCTGTCAGACCCTTCAGCAGAGCCTCGCCGAATGTTTTTGCGATACCAAGACACTCGCCTGTGGACTTCATCTCGGGGCCGAGCTGGTTATCCACGTCATGCAGCTTCTCAAAGCTGAATACGGGAACCTTTACTGCGATATAATCCGCAGAGGGATAAAGACCGCTCTCGTAGCCCATATCCTTCAGCTTCTTGCCCAGCAGGATCTTTGTAGCGAGATCCACCATGGGAACTCCTGTAACCTTGCTGATATAAGGAACTGTTCTGGAGGATCTGGGGTTAACCTCGATAACATATACCTCGTGGTTATATACAACGTACTGGATATTAACCAGACCGATAACGTGCAGAGCCTTTGCAAGCTTTTCAGTATAATCGATGATGACTCTCTTGATGTGGGGAGTCAGAGTCTGGCAGGGATATACGGAAATGGAGTCACCGGAGTGAACACCTGCACGCTCAACGTGCTCCATGATACCGGGAATGAGGAAGTCATCGCCATCGCAGATAGCGTCTACCTCAACCTCTGTACCCATCATATACTTATCGATAAGAACAGGGTTTTCAAGCTCGGTAGCGGTGATGATGGTCATATACTCCTGAACGTCGTTGTCGCAGTGAGCAATGATCATATTCTGACCGCCGAGAACGTAAGAGGGTCTCAGCAGAACAGGATAGCCAAGCTCGTTTGCAACCTTCAGAGCCTCCTCTGTGGTGAATACGGTGGAACCCTGAGGTCTCGGAATGCCGCACTTTTCAAGCAGCTCGTCGAACAGCTCTCTGTCCTCAGCAGCGTCGATATCCGCAGCAGATGTGCCGAGGATCCTTACGCCGAGATCTGTGAGGTGCTTTGTCAGCTTGATAGCTGTCTGACCACCAAACTGAACTACGCAGCCATAAGGCTTTTCAGTCTCGATCAGAGCCTCAACGTCCTCACGGGTGAGGGGATCGAAGTAAAGTCTGTCACCTGTGTCGAAGTCTGTGGAAACGGTCTCGGGGTTGTTATTGCAGATAACAGCCTCGCAGCCCTCCTCCTTCAGAGACCATACGCAGTGTACAGAGCAGTAGTCGAACTCGATACCCTGACCGATACGAATGGGGCCTGAGCCGAATACGATGATCTTCTTCTTATCGTTAGCGTGCTGCTCGATGAACTCCTTAGCCTCGTTCTCCTCGTCAAAGGTGTTGTAGAAGTAGGGAGTCTGTGCTGCGAACTCAGCCGCACAGGTATCAACCATCTTATATACAGCAAGCTTTCTGTTCTGTACCTTCTGACCGGAGATGCGCTCGATGGTGCTGTCGAGGTAGCAGTACTTCTTTGCAACGTTGTACTTTTCTTCTGTCAGCTCGCCGTCAGCAAGCCATGCTTCCAGCTTAACAAGGTTGTTCAGCTTGTTGATAAACCACTTGTCAACCTTTGTGATATCGTTGATCTTATCAACGGAAATGCCTCTCTTGAGTGCCTCGAAGATGCAGAAGCAGCGGTCAACGTCAACGTCGTACAGCTTCTTCTCGATCTCCTCATCGGAAAGCTCAAGGAACGCCTTCTTTGTGAGAGTATCCATGCCAAGCTCGATGGAGCGAACAGCCTTCATGATGCCTGCCTCAAAGGAGGGAGCAATGGACATTACCTCGCCTGTTGCCTTCATCTGTGTGCCGAGAGTCTTCTTAGCGTAAACGAACTTATCGAAAGGCCACTTGGGGAACTTAACTACGAGGTAGTCGATGGTAGGCTCAAAAGACGCATAGGTCTTGCCTGTAACCTGATTTACGATCTCATCCAGTGTGTAGCCGATAGCGATACGTGTAGCAACCTTAGCAATGGGGTATCCTGTTGCCTTGGACGCCAGTGCGGAAGAACGGGAAACTCTGGGGTTTACCTCGATAACTGCGTACTCAAAGCTGTCAGGCTTCAGTGCAAACTGACAGTTACAGCCGCCCTCTACGCCGAGAGCCTGAACGATATTCAGAGCAGCGGAGCGCAGCATATTGAACTCCTCGGGAGCAAGTGTAACTGCGGGAGCTACTACGATACTATCGCCTGTGTGAACGCCAACGGGATCCATGTTCTCCATGGAGCAGACGGTGATTACATTGTTCTTGCTGTCACGGATTACCTCGAACTCGATCTCCTTCCAGCCGCTGATGCACTTCTCAACCAGGATCTGTGTGATGGGAGAGAGACGCAGACCGTTTGTTGCGATCTCGTGCAGCTCATCGGGAGTATAGGCGATACCGCCGCCTGTGCCGCCCAGTGTGAATGCGGGACGAACGATAACGGGATAATCGATAACTGTTGCGAACTCCATAGCGTCCTCAACGGTCTCAACTACCTTAGAGGGGATACAGGGCTGATTGATCTCCTCCATGGTATCCTTGAACGCCTGTCTGTCCTCTGCCTTGTGGATGGTCTCGGGAACAGCACCCAGCAGCTTTACATTGTGGCTCTCAAGGAAGCCCTCCTCAGCCAGCTGCATGGAAAGAGTCAGACCTGTCTGACCGCCCAGTGTGGAAAGCACGCTGTCAGGCTTCTCGATCTCGATGATACGCTTAACAACGTCGAGAGTCAGAGGCTCGATATAGATCTTATCAGCCATGTGCTTATCTGTCATGATGGTTGCAGGGTTGGAGTTGATGAGAACTACCTCCAGACCCTCCTGCTTCAGTGCGCGGCAAGCCTGAGTACCTGCATAGTCAAACTCGGCAGCCTGTCCGATAACGATAGGACCTGAGCCTATCACGAGAACTTTCTTGATATCACTTCTTAACGGCATTACTTTCTATCCTCCATCATCTTAATAAAACGATCGAACAGGTATCCTGTATCGTGAGGATTGCCCGTCATTTCGGGTGCGAACTGTGTTCCGAACGCAGGAGCATTTGTGTAGCTGATGCCCTGAACTGTGTTGTCGCTGGTGATAATATGGCTCACCTTGCCGATGCTCTCGTTCACGCTGTCCTCTGCCACTGCATAGCCGTGATTCTGACCTGCAATGAACACTCTGCCTGTTTCGAGATCTCTTACAGGCTGAGTTGCGCCTCTGTGACCGTACTTCAGCTTTTCTACCTTTGCACCTGCCGCAAGAGCAAGCACCAGATGACCGAGGTTTATGCCATAGATGGGAACATTCTTTGTCAGCAGAGCCTTTACTGTCTCGATGGTCTCTGTATTCTCTGCGGGATCGCCTGCGCCGTTTGTGATAACGATGCCGTCGGGATTCTCCGCCATAACTTCATCAGCAGTTGCATTGTAGGGCAGCAGAGTAATATTGCAGCCCAGCTTCAGCAGAGAGTTCTTCACTGCGTTTGTAACGCCGAGATCTATCACTGCAACGTTGTACTTTCCGTTCTCAGCAGCGATGCTCTGCTTTTCCTTAACGCTTACAGCAGGAACAGCGCGTTCTGCCTTATATGCCTTTACCTCTGCAAGAACTGCGTCCTTATCGAAATCACCGCATACGATGCAGCCGTTCATGGTGCCGTTCTCACGAAGTATTCTTGTGAGCTTACGTGTGTCGATATCGTAGATACCCACTGTGCCGTTATCCTTCAGATAAGCGTCCAGAGTACCCTCGCAGCGGAAGTTGGAGGGATCCTCGCAATGCTCACGCACGATGTAGCCTGCCGCATTCACCTTTGCGGAGGAAACATTCTCCTTGTTCACGCCGTAATTGCCTACGAGGGGGAATGTCTGCACGACAAGCTGACCACAGTAGCCTGTGTCAGTCAGTATCTCCTGAAAGCCTACAACGGAGGTGTTGAATACTACCTCTCCGAATACCTTGCCCTCAGCACCGAAAGACTTACCCTCGAATACTGTGCCGTTTGCAAGAACAAGGCTGGCCTTTTTGTTGTTCTCAAATATCATTTTCTGCCTCCGAAATTTTATATTTCCTTTTGTTTACTTATTAATAACGATCTTGCCTACATAGCTCATGATGTCGTCTCTCATGCGGATAGCCTCTCTGCGTGCTGCCTGTGCATACTCACGCTCGTCGCACTTTTCCTTCTGATATGCGCACATGATTCCGCGGGAGCTGTTTACGATACCGCCGAGTCCGTTCTTATCGAATGCAGCCGCGATATCCTTAGCGCCTGCGCCCTGAGCGCCGTAGCCGGGAATGAGGAAGAATGTGGTGGGCAGTGCCTCTCTCAGATATACGATCTGCTCGGGATATGTCGCACCTACAACTGCGCCAACGCCGCTGTAGCCGTACTTGCCGGGAAGCTCCTTGCCCCAGCCCTCGCACATATGACCCATAACCTCATAGATGGGCATATTCTCGATCTTTCTGTCCTGCAGCTCGCCCGAGGAGGGGTTTGAAGTCTTTGCAAGAACGAAGATACCCTTGTCGTTCTCACGGCAGATGTTCAGCAGAGGCTTGATGCCGTCGGAACCGAGGTAGCCATTTACTGTCAGAGCGTCGCCGATGAAAGGCTCATACTCCTTGGAGCCTACCTTTACCTTGCCCAGATGAGCGGTAGCGTATGCCTCCATTGTTGTACCGATGTCATTTCTCTTGCCATCTGTGATAACGAACATACCCTTCTCGCGAGCATATTCCTGAGTCTTCTGCAGAGCCTTCATGCCTGCGGGACCATACATCTCATAATAAGCAGCCTGAGGCTTAACAGCGGGAACGATATCGCACAGTGCGTCGATAAGTCCCTTATTGTATTCCAGCAGAGCCTTTGCAGCGCCCTTCAGAGTCTCGCCGTACTTCTCAAAGCACTTTACCTTGATGTACTCGGGAACAAAATCCAGCTTGGGGTCAAGACCTGCAACTGTGGGGTTCTGAGTCTGTTCGATCTTTTCAATAAGTCTGTCAAATGACATGGTGTTCTACCTCTCTTTATATTAATTTTAATTGTTACCTTACTTGTCCTCGTAAACTACATTACCGTCTACGATAGTATATTTTACTCTACCCTTCAGAACCTTGCCCTTGAAACAGGTGTTCTTGGACTTGGAGTGAAGCTTTTCGGGAACCACCTTCCACTCTTCATCAGGATCGAAGATGCAGATATCTGCCACATCGCCCTGCTGCAGCGAACCTCCGGGAATGCCGAGAATCTTTCGGGGATTCACGCACATCAGCGATACTATTCTGGAAAGCTTTATCTTTCCTGTGTGGTAAAGAGCTGTCAGTGTTGCTGCAAGGGAAGTCTCCAGTCCCACAACGCCGTTCGGCGCCTTCAGGAAGTCCGCCTTCTCCTCGGCAGAGTGAGGAGCGTGGTCTGTTACGATGCAGTCGATAGTGCCATCGCAGATGCCCTCTGTGATTGCCTTAACATCATCTGCGGTACGCAGCGGAGGATTCATTCTGTAATCAGCGTCACGGGTGCGGAGCTTTTCTTCTGTCAGCATGAAGTAGTGCGGACAGGTCTCGCTGGTCACCATCGTGCCGTATCTGGATGCGATTCGGATATTCTGCATGCTCTGCATAGTGGAAACATGAGCAATGTGGATGGGCATTTCAAGGTCAGTTGCAAGGGTGATCTCTCTGGAGGTGATTATATCCTCACTCAGCCTGTGCATACCGGGTACGCCGAGATCCTTTGATACCTTTCCGCTGTTCATTATGCCGCCTGCAATGATATCCAGATCCTCACAGTGAGAGATGACCTTCAATCCCGCATAATGCGCCTTGACCATGGCTCTTGCCATCGTTCTTGCGTTCTTTACAGGTCTGCCGTCATCAGATACCGCAACGCAGCCTGCCTTTCTCAGCTCCTCGAAATCGCAGAGCTCCTCGCCCTCAAGTCCCTTGGTGATGCTGCCCACGGGATACACCTTTGTTTTGGACTGCTTTGCCTTTTCGATGATGTATTTTACCGTTTCCGCATTATCAACAGTGGGGATGGTATTCGGCATGCAGGCAACTGCTGTAACGCCGCCTGCCACGGCAGCCTCGCCGCCTGTGATGATATCTTCCTTATGTGTCTGACCGGGATCACGGAAATGAACGTGCATATCGCAGATTCCCGGAATGATCGTCAGCCCCTTGCAATCGATAACTCTGTCTGCCTTTGCGCAGCTGAGCCGCTTTCCAATGCGCTCTATCTCACCATCCTTGATGACGATATCAGCATTGCCCTCGAATTCATTCGCACTGTCGACCACATAACCGTTCTTCAGAAATAAAGTCATTGCGCCCTCCAATATCCAATAGCCAAAAGTTCCATTCGCTTTCCAAAGCGTCATTCGGATTTTCCGTAGATCACTACCTTATCGCAGCCATCCAGCTCCGCCACCATCACCCTCACTGTTTCTTCCCGTGAGGTAGGCAGATTCTTGCCTATATAATCCGCTCGTATGGGAAGCTCCCTGTGACCTCGGTCAATAAGAGCCGCCAGCTGGATAAGCTCAGGTCTGCCGCGGGACATCAGTCCGTCTATCGCAGCTCTTGCCGTTCTTCCCGTGAAGATAACGTCATCCACGATCACTACCCGTCTGCCCTCTATATCGAAACTGATCTCACTGTTATCCGAGACCTCAGTTTTCGGCTTATCATCACGGAAAGGAGTTATATCCAACAGTCCGACAGGAACATCGCTGCCCTCGACCTCCGCAATCTTCGCCGCTATCCTTTTGGCAAGCACTGCACCACGCGAAAAAAGCCCGATAAGACAAAGACCATCCGTGCCCTTGTTCCGCTCGAGTATCTCAAACGAAATACGGGTAACCGCCCTTGTTATCGCGCTCTCATCAAGTATTTCAGCCTTTACCACAAGTCCTTTTGTGCAGCACACGGCAGATCACTCCCTTTCCACAAAACCAGCAAAAAAGCCTTCCACCATGAGGTGAAAGGCTTGAACTTTTTTCGCATCTTCCGCTTTCTGCGTACAGCTATAGCTATTGCATAAGGGACGAAAACATCTCAACCTTGCCGACCTCTCAGTGCCGCCTTAAAGGGTGCTGATTTCGCAATTATTATCACTTCAATAATTATATCTCATTTATCGATTTTTGTCAATAGTAATATAGCTAGACCGTATATTTTTTTAGCGGAAATTTTCTACAAATCAGACAAATCGGAATTTACCAGCGACGCAGTGACGCTACGCTTACACTGCTTACGCGGGGCGCAAACTCCATTCCGATTTTCCCTTAAGGAAAATCGATTTTGCTGCGCAAAACCATTCCGTTTGCCACTTATCTCCTTTTAAAATGTGCATTTTTCCGTAGGGGCGACCCAAGGTCGCCCCTACGAATGATTTGCAATTAAATTGCACCTACAAATTCCGATTTGTTCATAACGCCAAACGCTCTATCGTAAAGCAAAAACGCCCCCGAATCATCGGGGGCGCAAATTGCTTAGTGTTTAAACTATCGAATCGTAATGTTTAATTACTTTCTCTTGCGGGAAGCTACAACAGCAGCGCCAGCGAGAGCTACAACGCCTGCAACAGCAGCGATACCCTCAACACCTGTGTCAGGGGACTGCTTGTCGCCTGTTGTGGGAGCCTCTGTATCAACAGCGGGCTCATCAGCTACGGGCTCATCAACAACGGGCTCATCCTCAACGGGCTCGTCAACAACGATCTCCTCTGTCTCCTCAACAAAGATCTCTTCAGTCTCTTCAACTGCGATCTCTTCTGTTTCCTCAACAACGATCTCCTCAGTCTCCTCAACAACGGGCTCGTCCTTAACCTCGGGAGCCTCAGTAGCAGGAGCATCAGCAGCGTTTACATCGTTGCCGTTAGCGTCCATCAGAACGAGGTCAACCATCTTGTACTCGTAAGCGTCCTTCAGCTCAGAGTAGTCCTGGATCCAGAAGAATGCATAGGAATCAGAAGCAGCGAATACAGGAGCGGAAGCCTGGTATGTAACAGTCCATACACCCTTGTCGATCTCTTCCCAGATAACTTCCTCAGTGCCACCCTCGTGACCCCAAGTAGCGAGATTCTTCCAACCTGTGGAAGGAGAGTTAGCGCCGATAGCGCCACCGAACCAGAAGCCATCGCCCTTATCGGACTTGTAATCCTTGTGGTTCTCGATGGAGAGTGTGAGCTTGAAGCCTGTAACGTCATCAAGATCAGCAGCATCGTTCAGCATTACACCGTGCCAGTCGTTGGAAGCGAGGCAAGCGAACTGCTGGTTGTCAGTACCCTCAGTGTAGAAATTAGCAAAGTTTGCGGAAGCGGTAGCAGCCACTGCACAAGCAGCGATTGCAGCTGCAGAAGTAGCAGCAACAATTCTTCTTAACTTCATAAGAAAT
>JAZKZL010000268.1:0-5664 GCA_045612645.1 Oscillospiraceae bacterium | reverse complement strand
CCTGATTCCGGAAACTTTGGTTGTTTCTTTCCCACGAATTCACATTCCTGCTTATCCCACGCCAGCATTTCATCTATTTCTTCTCCGGTCTGAAATCCCCAGCTTGAGCAAATATAAACCTTCGGAACATCATTTGGCCTGATCTCACGATATGCAGTATTGCTGATTTCATTCATATGCTCATTTTCGTAGGAATAAGCATAATTAAATGTATTGTGCAAATTCAATGCTTCAGAATACTTTCGCTGTTCATCCGAATAATTCATACCGGGAATTACACTCTTTAACAGAAACGACTTACCCAGTCTTACCAGTCCCAACTTAGTTGCAGCAATCGCAAACCGATTCTCAATGGCAGCGCCATTTTCCAGAGCAAGATCAGGATTATCGCCGAGTTGTGTTCCTGCAAGAAAAACGACACCCTCGATTTCTTCCGGATACTGACTGACCCAATATGTCGCATAAGCGCCCCCTAATGAATGCGGTAGCAGAATATACGGTCCTTCAATTCCGGCATTTTTCAGCGCTGTACGATAGTCATTTACAACCCGCTCCAATGTCCGTGGCTCCTTTGTGTCATCGCTGAGTCCATAGCCTGCCCGATCGACAATTACGATTCGGTTCGTTTCAATAAAATCACCCATAAGGCGTTCCATTCTGACGCTGAAATCATATACGCCCAGACCTGATAATCCTACAAATGTATGCTCGCCTTTCTTGTTTCCGAAATCATACACATTAAGTGAATAGTCACCAACCGAAACAGGATTATAATACCCTGATTCGGTTAACATCTGCTTTTCTTTTGATAACAGAATTCTATGTGCTATAAATGTAATTGCCAGAAATAAAACAAAAATACAACTTATTATCACAAGTACTTTTTTTGCTTTTTTTGACTTTTTAGATTTCATCAATTCATCCTCCGAATTCAAACAAAGGATCTTCTTTGTGTTTTTTCAGCTCATCATACTGTTCACATGCAAATTCTTATTTACGCATTTTCCTGCCTTGAATTTATCAGCTCGTAATAGAAACCACGGTTAGCCATAAGCTCGGTGTGATTGCCCTGTTCAACGATATGACCCGACTTCATCACAAGAATGCAATCCGCCTCGCGGATAGTGGAAAGGCGGTGCGCAACAACAAAGCTCGTTCTGCCCTGCATCATCTTGTCAAAAGCGCTCTGAATGCGCATTTCAGTACGTGTATCGATGGAGGAGGTAGCCTCGTCCAGTATCAGCATGGGCGGCAGCGTGAGCATTACTCTTGCGATGGAGAGCAGCTGCTTCTGACCCTGTGAGAGATCGCCGCCATCGCTTATAACGGTATCGTAACCCTGTGGCAGCCTGCGGATAAAGCTGTGCGCATGAGCCGCTTTCGCCGCAGCAATGACTTCCTCAAGCGGAGCATCTGGTCTGCCGTATGCAATGTTCTCACGCACTGTGCCCTTGAACAGCCAAGTCTCCTGTAGCACGATACCAAAGCTGCCTCTTAAGCTGTTTCGGGTGATGCCCTTTATCGGCTCTCCGCTGACTCTGATCTCACCATCCACTACATCATAAAAGCGCATTAGCAGATTGATGAGCGTGGTCTTTCCGCAACCTGTGGGGCCAACGATTGCGATATGCTGACCGCTCTTTACATTCAGATTCAGATCCTCGATAAGAGGCTTTTCAGGCACATAGGAAAAGTCCACATTGTCCAGAACGACATTTCCGTCGCAGCTTTCAAGTACCTTGCAGTTGTCATCAGGAGTCTCTGTCGGCTCGTCGATAAGCTCGAAGATACGGCCTGCGGATGCGATAGCATTCTGCAGCTCTGTAATAACACCCGAGATCTCGTTAAACGGCTTTGTATACTGGTTTGCGTACTGCAGGAAGCAGGAGAGCGCACCCACAGAGAATGCTCCGCCCGAGGTCACAACGCTGAGTGCGCCGAAAACTCCCACGCCTGCATAAACAAGAGAGTTTACGAATCTCGTACAAGGGTTTGTGAGTGCAGAATAGAACTGCGCTCTTCTGCCGCAGACATTAAGGCGCTCGTTGATATCGTTGAAACGCTCCTTTGCATCATCCTCATAGCCGAAAGCCTTGACCAGTTTCTGAGAGCCGATATGCTCATCGATAAAACCTGTAAGCTCGCCTTTAAGCTTTGACTGCTCGCTGAATTTATTGAAGCACAGCTTGGATATCACCGCAGCCACCGCAAAGGAAACAGGAGTTATCAGCACCACCACGAGTGTTATCTTAAGGCTCAGCGAAAGCATGAAGCACAGGGTTCCGACTATCGTCACAATGCCCGTAAACAGCTGCTGGAATCCCTGCAGAAGTCCGTCCGATACAGCATCTACATCATTTACCACACGGCTGATGATATCACCGTGAGCGTTCGTGTCGATATAGGATAGCGGTATCTTCTGCACACGGGCAAAAGCGTCTGTTCTGAGTGCCTTTACCGTTCTGTGGGTGATGGCGTTCGTGCAGAAATACATCAGCCACTGAAAGCCCGCAACAAGAGGAATTATTACCGCCATCTCAATAAGGATAGGAGTCATCTTTGTGAAATCCGCACCGTTTTCCGCAATGCAGTCTACTGCATTACCCACAAGCACCGTTGTGTACAGCGAAAGCAGCACGCTTGCCGCCGCACATATCAGCGCAACCAGCACCAGCCACAGCTGCGGCTTAACATATTTGAGGATGCGCAGCAGCGATCCTTTTTTATTCTTCTTTGCCACTGCTTATCCCTCCATTTCCTGTTCTTTCAGTTCCTGCTCGGTGTACTGGGTGAGACATATCTCACGATATACCTCGCATCCACGCAGCAGCTCTGCATGAGTTCCCATGCCTGCCACCTCGCCGTCGTCAAGAACGATTATCATGTCAGCATGGCGGATGCTGTTTGCTCTCTGCGATACTATGATGCAGGTCATATCAAGCTCTTTCAGCGCCTTTCTAAGCTTTGCGTCAGTTGCATAGTCAAGAGCGCTGGAGCTGTCGTCCAGTATCAGTATCTGAGGATCTCTTGCGATGGCACGGGCGATGGAAAGTCGCTGCTTCTGACCGCCCGAGAAGTTCTTGCCGCCCTGAAGTATACGGGCATCCAGACCCTCGGGCAGCGCATCGGTGAACTCCTTTGCCTGAGCTGTCTCGAGAGCCGCAAGTATGCGCTCGTCAGAGATATCCTCTCTGCCCATGGTCATATTCTCACGGACGGAGCCGCTTAAAAGCTCTGTTTTCTGCGGCACGAGGCCGATGATATCATGCAGCTGCTTGTCGGGGTAGCTGCGAACATCTGCACCGTTAACTAGCACTGCGCCCTCCGTTACATCATAAAAGCGTGCTATCAGATTAACAAGGGTGGATTTACCCGAGCCTGTGCCGCCGATGATTCCCATCACCTCGCCCTTTGCGAGCGTGAAGCTGATGTTTTCAAGAGACTTCTCCGAACCCTCGCCATCGAGGTAAGAAAAGCTCACATTCTTAAACTCCACCGCAGAAGCGTCTGCGCCTGTTTCGGGAGAGGTCTCAGCGCCAACAACGCTCGGCTGCATATCAAACACCTCGTTTATGCGCTGAGAGGACGCTGCAGCCTTAGTGAAGATAGTTACGAGATTTGCTACAACTACCAGTGCAAGGGATATCTGAGTCATATAGTTTACAAGAGCGATGACCTCACCCTGAGTAAGTCCATCGGGCGCTGTGGAGACCATTCCGCCGCCGAAGTACACTATCAGCAGATACGCCACATTCACCACGATAAAGATTGCGGGATTCAGCAGAGCGTTAATACGTCCCGCTTTCAGTGCAAACTTGCGGTATTCCTCCGCATTCTCCTCAAAGCGCTCCTTTTCGTATTCCTGACGCGAGAAAGCTCTTACCACGCGTACACCCGAAAGGTTCTCGCGGGTGATGCGGGAGATTCCGTCAAGACTCTTCTGCTGACGCTTGAACAGCTTTACAGTCACCTGCATAATAGGATACATGATAAGCACGATGGCGATCATGCAGCCGAAGAATATCAGCGAGAGCTTAGGGCTGATGGAGAACGCCATGATAGTTGCGCCCACAACGAGGAACGGCGCACGGATAACAAGTCGGATAAGCATAGCAACGGCGGTCTGCACCTGATTAACATCGTTTGCGATTCGTGTTACCAGTGCGGATGTGCCTATCTTATCGATCTCCTTATAAGAAAGCGTGTTCACATGGGCGTACAGGTCACGTCGCAGCAGAGTTCCCACGCCCTGAGACGCCACCGAAGCGAGGTACTGACACACCAGTGTGAACGAAAGTCCGCACACTGCAAGGATTATCAGTATGCCGCCGTTTTTGAGGATAAGCTCCTTATCCCCCGTAGCTATTCCCTTATCGATTATGTCCGCCATGACCAGCGGCACGAAAAGCTCGAACACCGCCTCGACCAGCTTACAGGCAGGTCCCAGCGACACATGCAGCTTGAAATGCTTTAAGTATCTTGCAAGTTTTAGCAAAGTTGTTTCCTCCGAAAATTATTTTTGAAGAATATTTTGTCTGTATAGGATCAGATCTTTCTGACAGGGAAAAACATATAGTTTTTTCCTGTCTGCGGACAAGTAAAATCATGTACTGCGCCGACCAACATAATATTGTTCTGCGCCATGTAATTTATGACATCAGGAAATGTGCTTTCGTTCTCGCATTCGGCACAAAGGTATTCATATGCAGGTATATTCCATTTTGTCCAGCCATCAGGCGCTTCAGCGCTGTCAACGCACTCCACTCCTGCAAGATACAGACCTTTACTGAAGTTGTCTTCCCATGGCATAAACGAACGGGAAAGATCGGACATCGCTCCCCATATACCGACTATATTTCCGTTTTCATCTTTTTTTGCAAGGTGCTGCACCTCGCTGAAATGAGAGTTTGCGTCTGCCCACAGCCTTTGGATAAAGTCATTTCCATCCGCGGTCGAACCTTCTTTTCCGATTATTATAAAAGCTTCTTTTGTGCGTTTTTCTATTTTCATAGATTCCTCCCGTCAACATTCAATGTGACTTCCGTTTCGTCCCTTATGAATATATATCCTGCGGTCAGGGAATCGCTGCTGTATCTCCTTAACATGGGAGACTATTCCCACCATGCGGTTCTGTGCGGAGATCCTGTTTATTACCTCCAGCGCAAGTTCAAAGGTATCGGAATCAAGAGCGCTGAAGCCCTCGTCCACGAACAGCACATCGGAGCGGCGTCCGCCCTCCTGCTCCAGAGTGAAATCCGAAAGCCCTATCGCCAGCGCAAAGGACGCGAAGAATCGCTCACCGCCCGAAAGCGTCGATACATCTCTCGCACTGCCCGAGCCTGCGTTGTTGTCTATGATATTGATGTCAAGACCCGCAGTGGAGCGTCCGTTTTCGTTTGTGAGGCGGCGCTCGAATCGGTATCGTCCGTCGCTCATGTGGTGCAGGCGTTCGTTTGCCTTGTCAAGCACGCGATCAAACATCTGACCCTGTACATATCGCTCAAGGCTTATCTTCTCATAGCCCTGACCCGACACCGCCTTGTACAGCCTGTTCATATCCGCTGCAACTGCTGCCTTTTCGCTGCTGCTTTCACAAAGCTCATTAATGCTCGAGAGCTTTGCAGTCAGCCGCTCCGTCTCAGACAAAGCCGCCGCAGCGCTGCC
>JAZKZL010000267.1:0-6884 GCA_045612645.1 Oscillospiraceae bacterium | reverse complement strand
CGTGCTGAAACGTATCATCGTGTTTCAGGACGGAATGCGCTATACCGTAATGCTGGATCCCGAAATAAAGTGGCGCTCGCCAAAGACCTACGACACCGAGGAGGGCTGTCTTTCCCATATGGGAACAAAGCCTGTTACACGGCACGAGAGTATTGAGGTGGAATATCTCGATATGAAACTGAAGAAGTGCCGCAGAAAATACAGCGGATTCACGGCTCAGATAATCCAGCACGAATGCGATCATCTTGAGGGCATACTTATTTGACGAAACCTCTTGATTTTTCGCTTTTTTCGTGGTACAATGTTGTTGTAAGAAAATACTATGTACGGAGGTAATCATTATGTCCAAGAAGTTTGCTATCATCGCAGGTATCATTTCCATCGCTGCACTGGCTGCAGGTCTGGTTGCGTTTCTTCTGCTGAGAAACAAGGATATTGCAGAGTGCCTTGAAGAGGATCTGGACGATCTCGATGCTATCACCGACGAAGATGTTTATGTATTCTGATAAAAGCTCTCCCTGCCACGGCGGGGAGAAATTTTTGCGTTAAGGGGTCATTATGGCAAAGGAAAAAGAGATAAAGACGAACGCCATGCGCATTCTCGATAAGCTGAAGATCGCCTACAAGGTGAACTTCTACGAGTGCGAGGAGTTCATCGATGGCGTTCACATTGCGGATAAGCTGGGTCAGAGCTATGATAGCAGCTTCAAAACACTGGTACTGATGGGAAAGAGCAAGAGCTACTATGTTTTCGCCTTGCCCGTTGACAAGGAACTGGATATGAAGAAGGCTGCCCGTGCAGTGGGGGAGAAATCCCTTGAAATGGTGCATGTGAAGGATATCAATGCTGTAACAGGCTATATCCGTGGCGGCTGTACGCCTATCGGAATGAAAAAGCAGTACCGCACCGTCATCCATGAGACTGCGCAGCTTTTTGATAAGATCATTGTAAGCGGCGGAAAGCTCGGCACGCAGCTTGAACTTGCGCCTGCGGATCTTGCAAAGGCATGCAGCGGCGAGTTTGCGGATATCGTGATGGAATAATACAATAAACGCCCCGATCGGAATCGGGGCGTTTGCTGTATGGCTTATTCGAAGTGCATGTGCTTGTAATCGGCGGTAAGCTCATCCCAGTTGTCGAGGGCAAGCTGCGCTATTTCAGGATCATACATCATGCCGATGTTCTTTTCGATCTCGCTGCGCACTACGTCCATCGGCAGAGCGTTTCTGTAGGAGCGTTTGGATGCCATTGCATCTATCGAGTCGCACACGGCGATTATCCTTGCGCCGAGAGGTATCTCCTCGCCCTTTGCACCGAAGGGATAGCCCTTGCCGTCCCAGCGCTCGTGGTGGTGCAGCAGGATAGCGGCAATGCGTGTGAAGTTGTCCGATTTGCTCATTATTTCGGCGCCGATCTCGGGGTGCTTTTTCATCAGCTGCCATTCCTCGTCATCAAGTCTGCCTTCCTTCAGCAGCACCCTGTCAGGGATGCCTATCTTACCTATATCGTGAAGATGCCCTGCTATGTGTATCTCCTGCACATCGTCCTCGGACATGCCGAGTTTGCGGCAGAGAAAGCACGCCATATCGCTGACTCTGCGGGAGTGATCTCCGGTATACGGGTCACGGGCATCCAGAGCGGAGGTTATGCATTCTACAAGATCGTGGTTTTCAAAGCTTTTTTCGCATTCACAATTCATATCTGTCACCTTTCTGAAAGAGGTTAGTGCAATCTAACCTTACTATATTTTACACCTGAAACTCAAATATGTCAATATGTTTTCAAAAAGCTATTGACTTTGTTATGAAATCGGACTATAATGGTAAAAGTTTGCGCATTTATGTCAAGAGCAGTGTAACACTTTAAAAAAATATATTGTGCGCTTGGGTATAATGCGATAGTAAAATATATCGGAGGGGAAAATGAACATTCAGCTTTCAGAGCATTTTACATACGGTAAGCTGATGCGCTTTACTATACCATCCATTGTTATGATGGTTTTTACATCTATCTACGGCGTTGTGGATGGCTTTTTTGTATCGAATTACGTCGGCAAGACGCCCTTTGCGGCGGTGAATTTCATTATGCCGTTTCTGATGGTGCTTGGTGCAGTAGGCTTCATGCTGGGTACGGGCGGCAGTGCGCTCATCTCAAAGACTATGGGCGAGGGTGATAACGCAAAGGCACGCAGGATATTTTCACTGCTGGTGTACACAGGTGCTGCGCTTGGCGTAGTGATAGCAACGCTTGGAATCATATTCATCAAGCCTGTGGCAGTGCTTCTCGGCGCGGAGGGGGAGATGCTTGACTACTGCGTTATATACGGACGTATCATCCTGTTGGCGCTTCCTGCACTGATATTGCAGTTTGAGTTTCAGACTTATTTTGTAACTGCCGAAAAACCGCAGCTTGGCCTCGCAGTGACCGTTGCGGCGGGCGTAACGAACATGGTTCTTGATTGGCTCTTCATGGCGGTGTTTGAGTGGGGAATTATCGGTGCTGCCGCTGCTACAGCGCTAAGTCAGGCGGTGGGCGGACTTACACCGCTGTTCTATTTCGCAAGCAAGAACAACAGCCTGCTGCGCCTGACAAAAACCAGTATAGACGGCGGCGTGCTGTTAAAGACCACGGTGAATGGCTCCTCTGAGCTTATGAGTAACATTTCCATGTCTATAGTCGGAATGCTGTACAATGCGCAGCTGATGAAGTACGCAGGCGAGGACGGCGTTGCGGCTTACGGCGTGCTTATGTATGTGAATTTCGTGTTCATTTCGATGTTTATCGGCTATGCAGTGGGAACAGCGCCTGTTGTGGGATATCATTTCGGTGCGCTGAATCATCCTGAGCTAAAAAACCTGCTGAAGCGCAGCGCAGTTATCATCGGAATATTCTCGGTGTGTATGTTCCTGTTGGCACAGGTGCTTGCAACTCCGCTTTCGAGTGTTTTTGTGGGTTATGATGAGGAACTTATGGCGCTTACTTTGAGAGGCTTCAGGATATATTCCTTTTCGTTCCTGTTTGCGGGCATCGCTATTTACGGATCTTCATTCTTCACTGCACTGAACGACGGACTTACCTCGGCGCTTATCTCGTTCCTGAGAACGCTTGTGTTTCAGATAGCTGCAGTAATGCTCCTGCCTCTGATATTCGATGTGGATGGAATATGGATATCTGTGGTGGTTGCTGAGGCTGTGGCGGCGATCGTAACGCTCATTTTCCTCTTTGCAAAGCGAAAAAAGTACAGATATATGTAAGCAATATAGCAAGAACAAAGCTCCCGATATATTCGGGAGCTTAGCTTTTTACAGGGTTGCGATAAATCTCATGAATGCCGCAGCGCCTTCCTCGGTGCGCTTGTATACGCCTGCGTCCATCAGAACTTCGAGGAATACCTTGCCTATCTCGTCACGGATGACATCGTATACGTTTGTGGGAGTGATCTCACGGCGGGATGCAAATTCCTCCACCCAGTCTGCGTGCTTTTCGAGTATCTCATCCTCACGCACTGCGCTTACGCCCTTGTTCACAAGCGTATCTGCAAGCAGCTCGATCTCCTGCTTCAGACGGGCGGGGAGAACAGCCAGACCCATAACCTCGATCAGACCGATGTTCTCCTTCTTGATATGATGGAGTGAGGGATTGGGATGATATACGCCGAGAGGTCTTTCCTCTGTGGTGATGTTGTTTCTCAGCACCAGATCACATTCGTACAGGTTGCTGCGCTTTCTTGCGATGGGAGTAATGGTGTTGTGGGGCGTGCCGTCGGTCTCTGCAAAGATTAATGCCGTCTCATCGGAATATGCTCTCCACTTTGCGAGGATATCCGCGCAGCACTTTGCAAGCTCCTTCATATCAGCAGAAGCTACTCTGATAACGGACATCGGCCACTTAACGATGCCTGCCTTCACCTTCGGGAAGTTCGGCAGAGTGACGGGAGTTTCGATCTCTGCGTTTGCCATGGCAAAGGTGTAGTTGCCGCCCTGGAAATGCTCGTGGCTGAGGATGGAGCCGCCAACTATGGGAAGATCCGCATTGGAGCCTACGAAATAGTGCGGCAGATAGTTGATGATATCGAACAGCTTGAGGAATACCGCATCATCTATCTTCATGGGAACGTGTGCGGAGTTGAACACGATGCAGTGCTCGTTATAGTAGCCGTAGGGGGAATACTGTATTTGCCAGTCCTCGCCGTTCACTTTCAGAGGGATGGGGCGCAGATTCTGCCTTGCGGGGTGGCTTGCGTGACCTGCATAGCCTGCGTTCTCAGCGCAGAGCAGGCACTTCGGATAAGAGGTGGCAACGGCTGTCTTTGCGGCGGCGATATCACGGGGATCCTTTTCGGGCTTTGAGCAGTTTACGGTGATATCCAGTGTGCCGTAATCGCAGTCATAAGTCCATTTGAGATCCTTTGCTATTCTGCCTGCGCGCACATAGTTCAGCTTGCAGCTGATATCGAAATACTTATCGGTAGCAAGCTTCGGAGAGGTCTTGTAATCATTGCGGAAATTTGCGATGATCTCACGGGGCAGGGGAGTAAGCACGCCCATTATCCTTGTATCGAACAGGTCACGGGAGTTTGCGGTGTCGGCGATAAGTCCGCCATCGATGGCAAGCTGCACCATATCGTTGAGAATATCATCCACATCACACTTGTTCACATATCCGATGTTATCCTGCCAGTCGGAGATGCTCATCACATCCATGAGCTGGTTGCGGATAACGCAGATATCGTCCTTTGTGATAAGCTCGCTGTCAATAGCGTAGTCGATGAGATTCTGTATCGCACCACAGGTCATTAAAATATCCATATTATGTATCACCTTTCATAATGCCGCACACAACGGCAGTATATTTTCATAGCTACATTATATATCATTTTTGCGAAAAAGTCCATACAGATGATAAAATTTTCTTTAAATATCGCAGGATAGGCATGAAAAGCGGTGACATTTTCCGCTGTTCATTCGTCTATTACACGAAAGCGCTTTTAAACCAAGGGAGGTGACCGAGTGAACGCAGATGAACTCAGCGGCTATGTGCGCAAATATCACACATCGCTGTTCGGACTCGCATACAGCTATGTGCGCAACCGTGAGGATGCCGAGGATATCGTGCAGGATGCTTTTGTTAAGCTGTATTGCTCGGATATCGTCTTTGAGGCGGAGCAGAACGTCAAGGCATGGCTGATAAGGGTGACGATAAATCTCTGCAAGGATCTGCTGAGATCAAGCGGCAGGCGGCTTTGCGGCGAGCTTGTGACGGATATCCCCACCGAGCCTCCCGAAATAAGCAGCATAGGAGATTATCTCGCACGCCTGAAGCCTGAGCAGAGCAGCATGATATATCTGTATTACTACGAGGGCTACTCCGTTAAGGAGATAGCGAAGATGTGCAGACTTACAGGATCTGCGATCACCACAAGGCTCTCCCGTGCAAGAAAACAGCTAAGGGAAATGCTCTCAAAGGAGGAAGAGAATGAAAAATAAGGTGAATGAGTTTTTCGGCAGCGTCACTCCTGTGCGGAGCGACGATGAGATCATCGGAAATGTTCTCAGAAAGGCGGAAAATATGAAGAAAAACACAAGGCGATTCAGCATGAAAAAGCCGATGGTAGCTGCCTGCGCTGCGGTGTGTATCCTCGGTGTGGGGGTAACTGCCGCAGCGGCAACAGGACTGATCGATTTTGATAAGATATTCTCACGACACATTTCGGCGGAAAATGATACAGTAGCGGGACAGATACTTGCGAATGTGGATAATGTTATTACCGAGGTTTCGGACGAAAACTACAACGCCGAGCTGAAAGCCGTTATAAGCGACAGCGGAACGATAATAGGATGTATCGAGATATCACGCAAGGATGGTGCTCCGATTTCAGATGGATTTGTTGATCCTCTGCCCGATATGAGTGACAGCAGTAATTATCTCATTCCCAATCAGTGGGACGGTATGGCTCTCGGAACAGGATATCAGGATATATGGACAGGTATTGCTTCACAAGCGATAGAATTCGTCATTAATGATAACGGCAATCTGGATGTATACTTCGATCTGATGAAAAACTACGATCCCCAGCTCGGAAAGGCAGTTGTGACCTTCGATCAGGTGCGGTGCTATAACAGCAATACCAACGAGTATTCCTTGCTGCTGCCTATAAATCTCTGGGTTCAGTTTTCGTATGAGCCATCTGAAGCTTCGCTTGTCAGCAGAACTATAAGCGGTACCGAACAGCCGTTTGACCTCTATTCCGGATCTGATGATCCCATCAGATCCTATGTTACCGAAAGCAAGTTCAACTGCGCAAGCGCTTCCCTCACGTTAAAAGTTGAGGAGCCTGCTCAGATCAACATGCTCATCGGCAATGAAATCTTCAGGCTTATTAAGGATGGTGAGGTGGTAGGAAAGATGCAATCCTATCTGACAGACTTCAACGGCGTTCTGTACGACAATTCTGATCCTACGGTAGTATATGTAACCACGGCGGAGGGTGAAACGACCATCACCTTCTGCTGCAGATACAGAGATCTTAACGGCAACATAGCCGCCTTCGACATCTCCGAAATAGACGCTATCGAGATAAACGGCACCATCTACCCCCTTGCATAAATAAAAGACGGCGCTCTGAAATCACATCAGAGCGCCGTCGCCTTATCTGAAAATAATATGCAGCAGGAGCAGCACCGCACAGTTCACAACGGGAACTGTCACGGTATCGTTGCCGCCCTTTGAAACAAGTTCGGTATATGCACCGAATACGGAAGTCGCAGCCGACGCTGCAAGGCAGTAATACCACGGCGCTCCCGACATGATAAGCAGCACAGCCGTTCCCACGATGAAAGAGATCGCACACATTGCGCCTGTTCCTTCCCATGTTTTTTCGGGA
>JAZKZL010000266.1:0-8838 GCA_045612645.1 Oscillospiraceae bacterium | reverse complement strand
TATCAGTGTCTGCGTCGGAATCAGTATCCGTGTCTGTATCTGTGTCCGTATCAGTGTCTGCGTCAGAGTCGGTATCAGAATCTGTGTCCGTATCGGTGTCAGAATCTGTATCTGTATCTGTATCGTTATCGGGATCAGTATCTATGATATCTTCAATCTCATCCTCACCGTCAAAAGTGGTGCCGCCGAATTCAGTGTTACCACGATATGTATCGCAGATTATCTGACCCTCGATGTGATCGCTGCCATGCCAACCTGTAGTTACTGTAGACGTAGGTGCAAGAATAGTACCCACACTGGATTTTACAGTAACATTGTCAGCATCAGGTATATTAATAAGTATCTTGGAATTGTTCGCATCCGCACCCGAAATACTTGTACCCGCATAATACGCACCTGCTGTAGCCGCAATATCAACGCTACCTTCACCTGTGATATTAAGAACTACATTAGAACCATCCGGTACATCAAAGTTGAATCTGAGCAAACCGCCGCTGCCGTACCAGAAGGACATCATTCTGAGATAATTATATTCGTCTACAGAAATGCTGAATACATTAACAGTATCACTAGTACCTGAAAACTTCAGCTCACCTGCCCAATCACCATAACTGATTGTGCCGTTTGCGCCGCAACCTGCAAGAGTCTGAGATACATTCTTCAGTCTTTCAAATTCTGTATCGAAAGAAAACTCTTCCATCTCAGGAGTTGATGTATTTACTGTAGATTCAAATGAACCGCCTGTAATACTACCTCCAACAACGGCTGTACCACCAACACTGTAGTCGCTGGGTATATTAGCATTTCCGCCTACAGCAAGGCTACCGGTACAGTCAGAACCTGTAACGGTAAAATCATTCTTAACAAATACATTGTAGTTTGCTGCAATACCAAGCACACCGTCAGCTACACCGACAGCATCCTCAGTATTAGTAGCAGTATCAAGTCCGAGAAGCTCATCTATCGAGCCTGCGGTTTCTGCGGCAGCAGAAAAGGAATATGCCTGTGATGCCATAAGAGAGAGTGCGAACGCAAAACTTACGGCAGCTTTAGTCTTTTTGCGTCTGTTTTTCTCGCTCATAAATCATCTTCCTTTCATAAAAGTATATAGTTATCCCATGGTATAATAATCCTATTTTCTTTATTTTAGCACATTATTAGACTGATGTCAAGTAAAATACTACCAACGATTATTAAAAATTATATATTCAAATCATACAAAATAGACAAAAGTCGTACACATCAGCGAAGCATTACCCTTTTACGCATGATCTCAGGGTTATAAGCGAATTCCACAGCTGTATCGGCTGTGATAACGCCCTGCCTGTAAAGCTCGGATATGCAGTTATCCATGGTCTGCATTCCCGGCGATGACTGCAGGATTGTATCGATCTGGTGAGTCTTTTCTTCACGGATCATTGTGCGAATTGCACTGTTCATGGTCATAATTTCAAACGCAGGTACCAGCGTACCATCAACAGATGGTAACAGCTGCTGAGATACGACGCCTTTCAGCGTCATGGAAAGCTGTATACGGATCTGATGCTGCTGATTTATCGGGAACACGTCGATGATACGGTCAATAGTGCTTGCCGCTCCCAGTGTGTGAAGTGTCGATAACACAAGCTGACCTGTCTCCGCTGCTGTCATAGCGACGCTGATCGTCTCATAATCACGCATCTCACCGAGCAGGATAACATCGGGAGACTGCCTGAGAGCAGCTCTGAGTGCATCAAGATAGCTATGCGTGTCAAGATCGATCTCTCGCTGACTGATAATGCTCTGATCGTGGCGATGCAGGAACTCTATAGGATCTTCTATAGTTATTATATGATTTTTAAGCGTTCTGTTGATAAGGTTAATTATACAGGACAATGTAGTGGACTTGCCGCTGCTTGCCGCTCCTGTGATAAGAACG
Organism: Oscillospiraceae bacterium; assembly: GCA_045612645.1. GTDB lineage: Bacteria > Bacillota > Clostridia > Oscillospirales > Ruminococcaceae > CAG-115. The sequence continues at coordinate 6,920 of JAZKZL010000266.1, read as the reverse complement.
ATTCCTCCCTTGCATTTACTGAACTCCATAACCTGATCAGGAATACCGAGTCTCTCGGCATTAGGCAGTTCAAAGGGCACGAATCTCAGCACTGCCGCATACGAGCCTCTCTGCTTATATATATTCGCCCTGAAACGTCCGAGGCCACTAACCGAGAAAGAAAAATCCATCTCACGCTCGGGAAGTCTGTCATTTTCAAGAGCAAGACCTGCCATGGCGAATATCCTGCGGACTATCTGTTCTGTATCCTGCATGGATAATGGCTTATCTCCCATGCGCGATATTGAACCATTCGCCTTGTAGCTGAGCGGCGCACCGCATACAATAAAGATATCCGAAGCAGACCTCTCTACCATTTCTTTAAGTATATTGACTAATTCCATATTTACCCCCAGGATCAATTGAACATACTTCCATCCCAGACACCCAGAGGCTCCTCGCTCTCTTCAGATGCGGATGCTACACTCTTCCACTCTTCGATACGATAGCGCTTACCATCGTCGGAAAAGCTATAAAACTTAATGCTTACTTTCAGGCTCAACCTGTCATTTATATACTCTGTAAATTCTGCAGTGATTCCATCGGGAGAATTTCTCAGCTGCACATCAGGCATATTCTCCTCGCACAGTGCCGTAAAATCATCTTCAAAGAAGCCCTGCGAAGCGCTGAGTGAATATCCATCCAGTGCCATCAGCTTTTCCTTTGCTCTGCCGTCCGCCGCATAATATTGGGAAGTGTAAGCTGCGCCCTTTTCATTCAGCACGGCATTAGCTCCTGCCGCCTGATAGGACAACACTGCCAGAACAGTCAGGCATATAACTGCAAATATCATTATGAGAGACACATAGCCCACGCCCATACCCGAGCTTCCTATACTATTCTTCTTATCACTCATCCGCAGCACCTCCCATCTCAGGGATATATGCACAGCAGCACAACGAAAACAGCGCGGTATCACCCACAGTGAAATCCATCTGAAGTCTGGACAGCCTGCCTGCTTCGCCTGCTGTCTCAGAAAACTCAGAAAGCCGAAGCGTTACAATTCCATCTTCTGATACTGCCATATCTTTGTCCAGAACAAACGTTGCAGCCTTTGCCGCTATGTCGGTTTCCTCTCCGAAAACAAACTTTACAGTCTCAGAAATATTGCCGCTGACTGAATAGCTTTCAGCAACAGATTGTGCACAGATCATAGCTTTTTCGGTGAGTGAGCCAAGCTTCTGCTTATTATCAGCCGCAACAAAGACCTGCAGGATCACCGCCGCAGATATGGCAAAGAACAGCAGCACACACATAAGCTCCACAAAAAAGAGATTTGCCGACTGCAGCCGTGCCTTGTTTTTCATCTTTTCCAGTATGCTCACCCTTTCCTGAGAAGCACCGCAGAACTACTTATTCCCTGCGTAACACTTACTTCATACATATCTCCTGTATCAACAATACACAAACTATCGATATCAAGAACCACATCTCCGCCTGAAGCAGAACGTTCACCATCAACGGATATGCTCTTTTCATAAAGGCTGCCGTTGTCACTATATATAACATTGCATATGCTGCCGCTCTCTACAACGATTCCGCTGCCGCCCTCTATTATCTCGACAGCATCAGCCGACCGTATCTTGTTTGATATATAGCGGATAGCGGAAGAAGCGCCGTACACACGCTCATAACCGCTGCTTATCCTGCTGTAGGTTCCCGCAGCAGCGCCGATTATTATCAGCATACATATTGTGAATACCAAAAACAGCAGCAGACTTGCAACTGTATTGAGAACGCGGGAGGTAGATCCACCTTTGTAATCCTTCATTTTATTGCAACCTTTCTATCACTGTAACGGTGGGGCGGATATTTGCCGCAAAGCAATCATAATGCACGATATATTCCGAATCGTCGTACCGCAGAGCATAGTTTTCCTTGAGATAATCAAGACTATCGGGATATGCTCCCTCAATGGAATAGCAGAGCGTAATGCTGTTCTCAACAGATTGTTTCAGAGCTTCGAGGCGCTGAGAAGCAGCAGCGGCTTCAGTCCTGCTGACTGCGATAAGAAACCAGCATACAACCGCTATGAACATTGCTGCAGCAGCTACAGAAACTAAAAGCCTTGCATTAAACCTAGTCTTCATATTTCCTCCACACTCATCATCCCAGAGCAGACATTATATTCATAAGCGGTAGCATTATGGTGAGCAGTATCGAACCGATCATCACCGCAAGCACTACAATTATTGCAGGCTCTACCATCGAAACAAGATTTGAAAGCGTACGCTGAGCAGTATCACCTGTTCTGCTACTGATCTTTCTCCACACCTCGTCAAAGGAGCCTGATGTATAGGCGATCTTCAGAGAACGCGAATAGATCTTTGGCAGTATTCCCGAGCTGCAGACAGCATCCGAGAAATACTCACCTTCCTGCACTCTCTTCAGGCAGTCGGCAAGCTTTGCTTTCAGCTTTTTATCAGTTACAAGCTCCATGCTGTATTCAAGAGCGTCCTCAGGATCCAGACCACTGGTTATCATAAGGGACATGGCGTCAGCAAGCTTAGCTTCTGCAAAGCACATAGATATTCCTCTTGTTACAGGAAGAACAGCGAACAGCGCAACGATCGCTTTCTTTACAGGAGGTATGAACAGTATCACCACAAGCAATACGATCAATATCAGAAGAACGATCAGCACCGTCTCACCTGCTGCATTGGCGAGAGACACCGCATCTGTTACCGTATTGCCTATATTGGCATCAAACTGAGCAAATATATCGGAGAACATAGGTATGATCTTCACCACAAGCACCACTACCACGATAGTCATCATAAGCAGCAGCATTACAGGATGGAATACAGCATATCTTATCGAACGCTGCATCTCTGCACGGTTTTCATAATATTCAGAAAGACCTTTAAGAACATCGTCAAGGCGACCTGTCACGCAGCCGATCTCAACCATCTTTTCAGCATATTCGGGAAAAGCACCACTCTCCTTCATCGCAGAGGAAAGAGTATCTCCCATATTGATCTTCTCTGCAAGGAAAGTACACAAGGCTTTGATACGGTTATCTCCGAGATCTTCGGAAAGTATCTCCAGTCCATCATCAAGCTGCATGCCTGTATTCACCATAAGGCACAGCTGCTCGCAGAAATACGCTGTCTGTTCATTATCGAGTTTCTTAAATCCTGACATATTTTCCCTCCTGCTTCTCAATATCTGTAAACAGCAGAATAATTGCTGTCATTTGTGATATACTCCGCCATTGCCGCTTTATCGGCAGCGCCTGCGTAGAATGTGGAATCCACAAGGTTGTAACCGCTTCTGGAAAGCAGTAATTCTGCGGATATCCAGCCTGTTTCTTCGGTATACACTTCGTTCCATGCGTGATATATATTGTCAGCCGCATAACCTATAACAAGGCGGGATGGTATATCCTGAGACCTAGCCATCGCCGCAAACAACGATGCATAGTCAAAACAAATGCCGCTTCCCTTCGCCAGAACAGCATCGGGGTTCGGAACATATCCGCTCTTTACAGTTGCGGCAAGATCGTAATCGTATGTAATGTTATCTGTAATGTAACCGAATATGGCTGCTAGGCGTTCAATAGTGTCATTCTTTCCTGCACATAATTCAGCTGCTTTCTTCACGCAGGAGGAGGCTTTGGTGAAATACACATATTTATTCGGATAAAGATACATGGATATCTCATCAGATATCGCAGCGGAAAATGTCACATTCGCTGTAAACACAGGAGTGTAACTTCTTCCCTCTACCTGCTCATATATCTGAACAGAATAGCCGCCGCTTCCCTGCGATAACGGGAAATACTCGGTAACACCACCAGCCGCAAGATCATGGTCGTAAGTGACATCACCGCATACGATACGCAGCTTTGCCCTAGCACTGTCTCCACTGTAAGATGCAGCGATATACCCGAGCGCGGCGTTGCTATAGCCCAGCACAGCTGTGTCGGTCACCTCTGCAGATGTCTGCGGCGAGCTTACCGTCTTTACATCAGGGATAACAACAGGCGCAGCAGGCTGTGGTGCGGTCGTTGCGGGAGTCGTTACCGCAGTAGTTGTGACCTGCGTGGTCGTCTGCGTTGTAGTAACAACGGTAGTAGTTGCAGGCGTCTCCGTCGCAGTGGAAGCATATGTGGTAGAATCAGCAGGGATATCCTCGGTGGGGAACCCTGTCTCTACGGAATGAGGCTCAACACTCTCCGGATCGTTGACCTCTTCTGTATACACTTCCTCAATGGTCTGATGAACCTGTATATCTATAGGCTCAGACGAAGTACTGCCTGTAGTCGAAACGGATGAAGTAGCCGAAACAGACGACGATGACGTCGCACTGCCTGCACTCTGCGATGTCGCACTGTCAGCGCAGGCTGTGGATATTACAGTTACAGCCACAAGCAGCGCAGTTAACGCAGCTTTGCGCCTAAAAATTGCTGACATCGCATTCATTCCTTTCGTTAGTTTTCTCTGTCGATACGCATATTCCTTAACAGGATATGCTTGTCGTCAGGCTTTGAGTAGAGCCTTCTGGTATCTCCTCTGATGATCGAAGAAAGATAAGAGGCGGCAAGAATATAGAACTCCTCCTCATAATGCACCATGTGCGCTCCGCCCTTAGGATAGGCATCAGACGCATGATAATGCTTGGAAATATCAATTACATTGCAATTCGTTACCTGAATGAAAAGATCCTCACAAAGCGTGATGAATTTCCTCTTTGCAGTCATCAGCGGATCCTCATCAAAGGGCTTAAGTTTTTCATCGAGCGTAATATATCGGTCTTTCAGATCAGTGCGCACAAGAATGATGTTGCTGCCATAGCGCTCGTGAACATCCCTCGCAAAACGCACAAAGGTATCGTGACAATATTTCATGCTGCGCTTTTCAAACAGATAGCAGGGAGTACACTCGGACTCTATCTGCTTATAGAAATCCGTCTCCTTCAGGAAATCATCCACTTCGAACAGTCCGCCTCTGAACTCGTTCATCTCGCTGACAAGATCGTACAGATCTATCATCAGCCACTTGGAACTAGACTTGATAAGCGAGAACAAACCGCCTCGTGCAAAAGCCTCCTCGGTGGAGCGTCTGCGCCAGCTGTTGCCGCTGAACCACGCAGCATCCTGAGGAACATCACAAGGAAGCAGTGCTTCATATGAAAGCATAGGACACTGCTTATAGATATACTTTCCGATCACGGCACTGTCACAGCGGTCGATAATATCCTTTGATACACAACTGCCCCATACGTCAACAGCCATATCAGACAATCCGCGCAGATAGGATTTCAGCAGTCTTGGCTTTTCTCTCAGCAGGAACACCAGCTCGGCTGTAGAGGAATCAACAGGAGCCTGGATCTCTACCGCAAGCAGCTTCGCCATGACCTTAAGTATGTTGTATTTCTTTTTGAATGCGGGTGCATACAGCTCATAAGGCTGAGAGAGATCTCCTGTAAGAACTGCATTGATAAGTGCCGCAGCACTGATTATCTCGCCTGCACCAGGATCATCGGCAAAATATGCCGCCACATCAGAGAGTGTGGATTCACCGCAGCGCTTCAGTCTGAGCAATCTGTCACGGTATGCCGAGACAAATGCTTCGTTGGTGTAAGCGATGAGCATATCCGCAGCGCTCTTCATATTAAGCAGCCATCTCTGCTGGGAGAAAGCTGTCATGCTGTTATAATATCTGAGTACTCTGTCATACCAAAGATCGAGATCGGGCTTTACTACGCACTGTCTGCCCTTGGTTATCTGATAAAATGCGTTAGCCGCATCATAGTAATATTCAGGCTCGAAATCTCTGGGAGCAGGGCCTGCATTGAAATAGTATTTTGACAGATCAACAACAGCAGGATTTACAAGGCTGATGAAGTAATCCTCCATCTCTGCCATATGCGCATTGTACTTCACTCCCACATCCGACATACGCATATTCGTGCCGATGATCGAACGATCTGAAAAGCTCTGACGGAAAAGCACTATCCGCTCGGGAGGAAATGCCTTAAGCACTGCTGCGGCATAGCGCTCTATTGCAGGCTTCCAGCGTTTCTCAACGAAAGGAGGCTTTATGCGCCTGAACTCGGCTTTGTTCTGCTGATAGAAATCGGAATCAAGAAAACGTCTGTTGCCCGAATACAGATTATTTCCGCGTCTGAAACAAGTAAGTCCGGCAGCCGCAAAGAAATCCACTGCAAGATACTCTGCGCCGCACATCTGCAGATACTCTGAAAGATTCTTCTCAAGATCAAGGCGAAGCGAACCTACTGCTCCGCCGATGCTCTCAGGCTCGCCCGTGCAGGCAGATATCTGAGAAAGCTGCATGGGATTCTTGTCAAGACGGAAGCGCTTGCCGCTCCTGAGGATCCTTTCCAGTATTGTAGATCCGCTCAGGGCTACCAACGGACGATATTCAAAGGGATTTATCGCCTTACCAAAGCTATCCTTTATGCGAGCAAGGCTGACAGCCGACGCTTCGCTATATGTAGGATAAACAGGTCTTACCGCGGCGCCGCCCGAAAAATCGAAGCTTGCACACGGAACATAAGAAACAGCAGGCAGTATCTTGCCGTTCCTGCGGCTGAGTTCAACACGCAGGATCGCGCTGTCACGATTTTCTGCCAGCTCTTTCTGAGTGGTAATGAAGTTTCCGAGAGAGAACGCACAGGGAACTCTTCTGCCGTTTGATCGGATGTAGCGGAACTCCTGTATTACATGAGAATGTGAGCCTACAATGAGATCGACACCGCTATCAGCCATAAACTGTGCTTCATCAATCTGAACCTGTCTGATAGAATGGGAATTCATGCTGCCCCAGTGCATGTAAGCAACGATGAACTCTGCGCCCTGTGCCTTTGCCTCTGCCAAGAGACCGGTGAAATATTCACGGCTGTATGTGCCGATATCC
>JAZKZL010000265.1:0-4359 GCA_045612645.1 Oscillospiraceae bacterium | reverse complement strand
AGATCCTCTCCAACTCCATCGACGAGGCTCGCGAGGGCTATGGTAAGCTCATCACCATCACCCTGCACGCCGACAAGTCCGTAACTGTAGAGGACCACGGACGCGGAATCCCCATCGATTTCAACAAGTCCGAGGAGAAATACAACTGGGAGCTTGCCTTCTGCACCCTTTACGCAGGCGGTAAGTACAACAACAATAACGACGCAGGAAACTACTCCTACGCGCTGGGTCTGAACGGTCTGGGTCTGTGTGCTACGCAGTTTGCTGCGGAGTTCATGGAGGTCACCAGCTGCAACGGCACATGGAAATATTCCCTGCGCTTTGAAAAGGGATTTAATGTCACTGATGACGAGCGTGGCTTTAAAAAGAGCAAGGGCGACGGCTCCACAGGCACAAAGATCCACTGGAAGCCCGATCTCGAGGTATTCACAGATATCAACATCGGCACAGAGTTCCTGCAGGATATGCTCCGCAGGCAGGCTGTTGTAAACGGCGGCATCGAGTTCCTGCTCCGCTCCGAGGACGAGGAGGGCAACATCTCCGAGGAACGTTTCTGTTATGAGAACGGCATTTCCGATTATCTGAACGAGATAGTCGGCGAAAAGACTATGACCACTCCTCAGAGCTGGAACGCTCAGCGTCAGGGTAAGGACAGAGAGGATAAGGACGAGTACAAGCTGAAGATGAACGTTGCATTCGTATTCAGCAAGGAGGTAAGCTTTATCGAGCATTACCACAACTCCTCCTGGCTTGAACATGGCGGAAGCCCGCAGAAGGCTCTGAACAAGGCTTTCCTCTCCCAGATAGACGGTTATTTAAAGACCAACAACAAGTACAACAAGGGCGAGAAGTCCATCAAGTGGGAGGACGTGGAGGACTGCCTCGTGTTCGTATCCTCCAACTTCTCCACCCAGGCAAGCTATGAGAATCAGACTAAGAAAGCGGTAACCAACAGCTTTATCAACGAAGCTATGACCGACTGGCTGAAGCATCAGCTTGAGGTGTACTTCCTCGAAAATCCCGATGAGGCTGTGAAGATCGCCACACAGGTACTGATAAACAAGCGCTCCCGTGAGAATGCGGACAAGATCCGTCAATCCACCTTGCAGAAGCTGACAGGCACCATCGATCTCACAAACCGTATCGATAAGTTCGTGGACTGCCGCTCAAAGGATAAGAGCCGCAGAGAAGTCTACATCGTGGAGGGTGACTCTGCGCTGGGTTCAGTAAAGCTCGCAAGAGACGCGGAGTTTCAGGCTGTTATCCCCGTAAGAGGTAAGATACTCAACTGCTTAAAGGCGAGCCACGAGAAGATATTCAAGAGCGAGATCATCACGAATCTCATTAAAGTTCTCGGCTGCGGCGTGGAGGTAAAGACCAAGGCAAACAAGAACCTCTCCACCTTTAATCTTGACAATCTCCGCTGGAACAAGATCGTCATCTGTACCGATGCCGATGTGGACGGTTTCCAGATCAGAACACTGATACTCACTATGATACAGGAGCTTTGCCCCACGCTTATTGAAAAGGGCTATGTGTTCATCGCAGAATCGCCCCTGTATGAGATCAATACAAAGGACAAGACCTATTTCGCTTATACCGAGCCTGAAAAGACCAAGATACTGGACATGATAGGCGAGAAGAAGTTCACCATCCAGCGCTCAAAAGGTCTCGGTGAGAACGATCCCGATATGATGTCACTCACCACCATGAACCCCGAGACACGCCGTCTTATCAAGGTAAGCCCCACGGATGTGGAAAAGACCAGATGGATGTTCGATGTGCTGCTCGGTAACGATCTCGAGGGCAGAAAGGAATTTATCAGAGAGAACGGCAACAAGTATATGGACGCCGCTGATATTTCGTAATTAATGTTATTCAGTATAGGAAGGATAAACTGTGAAAAAAAGTTCACCAAAAAAGCAGCCGCCCAAGAAACAGCATAGCGATGCATATATCGAGGGCAGCGGCACTGTTGTTGATAAGGATATAGTAAGCACTCTTGAAGAGAACTATATGCCCTATGCGATGAGCGTCATCGTATCCCGTGCGCTGCCTGAGATAGACGGTTTCAAGCCCTCTCACAGAAAGCTGCTGTACACAATGTATAAGATGGGACTGCTGACAGGCGCGAGGACGAAGTCCGCAAACATCGTGGGTCAGACCATGAGACTTAACCCCCACGGCGACGCAGCCATCTACGAAACGATGGTAAGACTTGCCCGTGGTAACGAGGCTCTGCTGCACCCTTATGTGGACAGCAAGGGCAACTTCGGTAAGGCGTATTCCCGTGATATGGCGTATGCTGCGGCACGATACACCGAGGCAAAGCTGGAGGGTATCTCCGCAGAGCTTTTTGCAGAGATCGACAAGGATGCAGTAGATATGGTGCCGAACTACGACAACACCATGCTGGAGCCTTCGCTGTTCCCTGTGCGTTTCCCGTCTGTGCTGGTAAATTCCAACTTCGGACTTGCTGTATCCATGGCTAGCAACATCTGCTCATTCAATCTTACCGAGGTGTGCGAGACCACCATCGCCATGATGAAGGATCCAGAGCATGATCCGCTCTCCACTCTTAAAGGACCTGATTTCCCGGGCGGCGGCTATATCGTCTATGACGAGGCTGAGATGCGCAAGGTATATAACACGGGACTGGGTGCGATAAAAGTTCGTGCCGTTTATAATTACGACAAGGAATCCCGCTACATAGAGGTAACGCAGATACCTCCCTCCACAACAGTTGAAGCCATCATCGACAAGGTGGTGGAGCTTGTAAAGGACGGAAAGCTGCGTGAGATATCCGATGTGCGTGACGAGACCGACCTTTCGGGTCTGCGCCTTGCATTCGATCTGAAAAAGGGCTACGATCCCGATACAGTTATGCAGAAGCTGTTCAAGCTGACGCCTCTGCAGGATAATTTCAACTGCAACTTCAACGTGCTTATCGAGGGAACTCCCCGTGTTATGGGCGTTGGCTCCATTCTTTCGGAGTGGATAGAGTTCCGCAGGCAGTGCGTTCGCAGGCGTGTTTATTTCGATCTTCAGAAGAAGAAAGAAAAGCTGCACCTGCTGCTCGGCTTGAAGAAGATACTGCTGGATATCGACTATGCTATCAAGGTCATCCGTGAGACGGAGGAGGAATCCGAGGTAGTTCCCAACCTGATGATAGGCTTCGGCATTGACGAGGTGCAGGCGGAATATGTTGCGGAGATCAAGCTGCGACACATCAACCGTGAGTACATTTTAAAGCGCACGCAGGAGACCGACGATCTCGCAAAGGAGATCGAGGAGATGGAAGAGATCCTGAATGATATGCGCAAGATCAGCCGTATAATCATTGAGGAGCTGCGTGAGATCATCAAGAAGCATGGTCAGCCAAGGCGCACCATGTTCCTGTACGATGTGGCGGAGGAAGCCGCAGATATCGAGGAAGAAAAGCCAAAGGCATATCCCGTGAACATCTTCTTCACAAAGGAAGGCTACTTCAAGAAGATCACTCCCCAGTCGCTGCGTATGAGCAATCAGCAGAAGCTGAAGGAGGGCGACGAGATCATCTATCAGCGTGAGGTGTCCAGCAACAGCGAGCTGCTGTTCTTCACGGATAAGTTCCAGTGCTATAAGAGCCGCTGCGCTGATTTTGATGAGACCAAGGCGAGCGTGATGGGTGATTATGTTCCCGCAAAGCTGGGTCTTGAAGAGGGCGAGAGCATCACGTTCATGGCTGTTACCGAGGAATACAAGGAGCAGCTCGTTATCTTCTTCAAAAACGGCAAGTGCGCGAAGATACCGCTCAGCTCTTTCGAGACAAAGACCAAGCGCAAGAAGCTGCAGAACGCATATTCCGATCTTTCCGAGGTGGTGGGAATGTTCATCATCGATGGCGAGGCGGATTTCGTGCTGAAGTCCTCCGCAGGCAAGGTGCTGGTGTTCAATTCCGCACTGGTGCTTGCAAAGACCACCAAGAACACTCAGGGCGTGCAGGTAATGCGCCTCACAAAGGCGGAGCTTACGGGTGCGTATCTCCTCGAAAACAGCGATCTCAAAAAGCCCGAGGATTTCCGCATAAAGACCATCCCCTCGGCAGGCGCCGTTTCGGGCAAGGATATTTCGCAGCTTAGTCTGTTTTAATGAACCAAACGGGAATATCCCGTAAAATACGATAATCTAATTTCGGAGGATAATATCATGCTTACAGATATCGAAATTGCACAGCAGGCAAAAATGATGAAGATCAAGGACGTGGCTGCAAAGCTGAACGTCACAGAGGATGAGCTGGAGCCTTACGGTCACTACAAGGCAAAGCTCTCTCAGCAGCTTATTGACAGAGTAAAGGATGACGCAGACGGCAAGCTCATC
>JAZKZL010000264.1:0-4449 GCA_045612645.1 Oscillospiraceae bacterium | reverse complement strand
TCCCTAAGGGCAGCTCGGTGGCGCTGAGCTACAGAACTGATACAGGCAGCTTTGACTGCGATCTTATCAGCGGCAGCGTGCAGGGCAGCTATATGTACAGCTTCCGCGGCGGCAATAATCTGCTGCATGCGGATGTGGATTCGGGAATTCTGACAGTAAAAGAAAAATGATGGTATACAGGAGGATAGTATGAAGAATTACAGACAAACGCTTACTATAACATCGGATGAGCCGCAGCAGTTTTTCAACCTTTCCTACGAGGTGGAGGAGTGCGTAAGGCGCAGCATGATAAGCGATGGTATATGCGTAGTAATTTCTCAGCACACCACTTCTTCGGTGTTTCTGGAGCATGATAGTGAGGATCTGTATGCAGACTGGAGCAGGCTTCTTAAAACGGTTGCGCATGAGGATACCGAATATAAGGTGGATTATTCCCCCGCAGGTGCGGCGCATATGAAACAGCTTCTGCTGGGCGCTTCTGTTACCATTCCGATATCTGACGGCAAGCTGGAGCTTGGCCCCAGGCAGTATATAATGTACGGTGACTTTGACGGCTGCCGTGAAAAGGATGTTATCGTAAAGATCATAGGAGAATAAACGGATGCTTTCTGTTATCATCCCTGCGTACAACGAGCAGGAAAACATAAGCAATACCTCTAAGGTGATATCGGGGATACTCGATGACGCTAAGATAGAGTTCGAGATCATATTTGTGGACGACGGCTCTAAGGATGCCACATGGTCGGAGATATCCTCCGTTTCAAAGGTGGATCCCAGAGTGTGCGGCGTTCGCTTTTCACGTAATTTTGGCAAGGAGGGCGCAATTTTCGCGGGTCTCCGTGCGGCAAGGGGAGACTGCGCTGTGCTTATTGACTGCGATCTTCAGCACCCGCCTGAGCTTATCCCTAAAATGTACAGTATGTGGGAAAACGGCGCAGAGGTGGTGGAGGCTGTCAAGGCATCCCGCGGCAGAGAGGGTCTTATATACAAGATGTTCGCAAAGAGCTTCTATAGGATGATGAAATCCTCCTCGGGAATAGATCTTGACGGCGCCAGCGATTTCAAGCTGCTTGACCGCAGGGCTGTGGACGCTTTAAACGATATGCCCGAGCGCCTGACCTTTTTCCCTGCGCTGTCAAGCTGGGTCGGCTTCCGCTCTGAAAAGATAGAGTTCGATGTAAAGCCACGTGCGGCGGGAAAGACAAAATGGAATTTCAGAAAGCTGTTTAAGTTTGCAGTGAATTCCATTACCTCTTTCACAAATCTGCCCATTCACATCATCACCGTTATCGGCGTGATTTTCGGTATTTTCGCTGTGGTGCTGGGCGTTCAGACTCTTATAAATTATTTCTGCGGAAATGCGCTGGAGGGTTTCTCCACCGTTATCCTGCTGATACTTATTGTGGGAGCCTGCGTGCTTATCGGCATTGGCATCATAGGCTTTTATCTGTCAAAAATATATGAGGAGATCAAGCAGCGGCCGCGCTATATCGTGGCGGAGCGTGTGGGTCTCGGAGATGGAAAGGGTGGCTGCGATAAATGAGCGACGAGGCTGTCGTAAAAAAGCAGAGCGCTGCTGAAGTGCTGCATAAGATGTTGCTGCGGATATGGTACTTTATCCGCAGTAACTATGCATATATCCTCGCATTTCTGCTGCCTGCCGTTATCCTTTTTGTGGCGTATATCATATTTAAAATATGGCCGTTCGGAGCGCGCTCGGTGCTTTCTCTTGACCTTAACGCGCAGTACGTTTACTATTTCGATTATATGTACGATGTTTTTGCAGGGGAGGAGAGCCTGTTCTATAGCTGGAGCAGGAACCTTTCGGGCGAGTTTGCGGGAATCATAGGCTATTACCTTGCAAGCCCGTTCAATCTGCTGGTGTGGATATGGAGCAGAAACTGGATAACCGAGGGACTGCTCACGATGATGCTTGCAAAGGCGGCGGCATCGGGACTTTCCATGTGCTTTCTGCTGAAAAAACACCGCGGCTATTCCGATACAACATCGCTGATATTCTCGGTGATGTATGCGCTCTGCGGTTTTTTCGTGGTTCAGACCATGAATCCCATGTGGCTGGACGGCATAGTGGCTCTGCCTCTCGTTGTGATGGGTGTGGAGCGCATCTGCGATAAGCGCCGTTTTAAGCTGTATGTGCTTTCACTGGTGTACATCTTCATTGCGAATTTCTACATCGGCTATATGGTGGGAATCTTCTCGGCAATGTATTTCCTTTATTATCTTGCATCGGGCAAGAGCAAGAACTTGTATTTCGGGGAATATTGCGGTGCGGTGCTGATGTACGGTGCGGCGTCCGTCAGCGCAATACTTATGAGCTGCGTGATGATAATCCCCGTGTACAAATCGCTTTCCAACGGTAAGTTCGATTTCAGCGGCGAGCCTGATTACTCGCTCTACGAGAACTTCGATATCGCAGATATCTTTATAAAGCTGTTCCCCACCACCTACGATACCGTTCGCATGGAGGGAATGCCCATCCTGTACGCTGGTACGCTTGCGCTGGTGTTCATGGTGCTATATTTCCTCACAAGGAAGTTTTCTGCCCGCGAGCGCATTTCGGGCGGTGTGCTTATCGGAGTGCTGGTGCTGTGTATGTATATCCGTCCTGCGGATATGATGTGGCACGGCGGACAGATGCCAAACTGGCTGCCTTACCGATATTCTTTCCTGCTGAGCTTTCTGATAGTGCTTTTCGCTGCTCAGGCGTTCGACAGGATAAAGTCTGTGCGTGGACGCAGCTTTGGTGCGGCGTTCGGCATTCTGCTTGCGATGCTGCTGTATGCGGATCTCGGCAACGATGGCGCATATTACGATACTGTGCTTACTGTGGCTATTCCGTTGGCGGTGCTTGCTATGATATGCATTATTGCGTATGTTTTCAGAAAATATGCAGACAGTGCGGGCATGAAGATCACTGTTTGTATGTTGGTGTGCCTTGAGTGTCTGTTGAATACCGCAATGTCGCTGTATCAGATGCATGCCGATATAGTGTTCTCCACCCGTGAGAGCTACCGTTGGGATATCCCGTACACCCGTGAGGTAACAGATCAGGTGCATGAGCTGGACGACGGCTTTTACCGCATGGAAAAGACATATCACCGCTGCGTAAACGATCCGATAGCAGTGCGGATGTACGGCATGAGCCATAGCTCCAGTACACTCAATGCAAAGGCGATAACACTGCTGAAGCAGCTGGGCTTTACGGCAAGGGAGCATTACAGCCGTTATGACGGAGCAACCGTGCTGACAGACGATATCTTTGGCGTGAAATATATCCTGGCAAAGGATAAGAAAACGCTGCCGTATACCGAAACTCTCCCGATCGAGAGCGAGCAGGATATCTCGGCTTATATCAACGAGGATGCTCTCGGCTTTGCATATCTTGCAGACAGTGCCGTTGCGGAGCTTGATATCTCGGATTATGTGGTAACTCCCGATGAAAAGCCCGATGAGGAGACTAAATTCTTCCCCATCGAGCAGCCGTTCCTTTTGCAGAATGAGCTTGCAAAGTCGCTTTCGGGAGAAGATCAGGGCGATATCTTCCTGCCAATAACAGATCTCGAATTTGACAGCGAAAACATCCGCCGCGGCACCACCACGGACGCCCATCAGAGCAATCGCAAAAAGGACGAGGAGGATGAGGCTTGGATAAGCTGGGAGATCACCGCTCAGGCAGACGGCCCCGTTTATACGTATCTTCCCACCATCTATGAGCGTGAGACTCAGTTGTATATCGATGAGCAGTACCGTGGAAATTATTATCTCTACGAGAATTACAGTATTGAATATCTCGGCACCTACAGCGAGGGCGAAACGTTCACCGTTAAGCTCAAGCTGCTGGACAGTGCTGTTTATTTCAAGGAGGCGCAGTTCTATTACGCGGATATGGCGGCTATGGAGCAATTCTCCGAGGCTATGGCAAGGCGCAATTCCGAAACGGTTCTAGAGCGCACCGATGGGGATAGCATGAAGCTTTCCGTCAATTCGGCGGAGGACAGTGTGCTTTTCACCACTATTCCCATGGAGGAGGGCTGGACCATCCGCATAGACGGCGAGGAAGTTCCGCTCATAACCACGATGGATGGCGCATTGCTTGCGGTGAACGTTCCCGCAGGCGAGCATGAGATAACACTGGATTTCATCCCCGCAGGAATGAAGATAGGTCTGATGCTGACAGCAAGCGGAATACTGATGTTTGCGATAATGATGATCGTGCTGCGCATGATGGAGCGTGCCGATGCAAAGAGGCAGTCGGAAGAGATTGCAGAATAAAAACAGCCTGAGAGAGCAGTTTCGCTTTCTCAGGCATTTTTGTTGGCTGACAGGAAAATCGGAATTTGTAGGTGCATTTTAAAAGGGGATCAGTGGCAAACGGAATGGTTTTGCACAGCAAAATCGCATTCCCATTAGGGGAATGCGAAATGGAGT
>JAZKZL010000263.1:0-3459 GCA_045612645.1 Oscillospiraceae bacterium | reverse complement strand
CAAGTCAGATGCAGAACGCAGTTATGGATACCGTATCAGTTGATATCGACGCCGCAGGCTGCCTGTTCAAGGCAAGCGGCTATGCCGTGAAGTTTGACGGCTATACAAAGCTGTATGAGGAGAGCAAGGACGGCGACAGCGAGCAGGGCGGCGCGCTTCCCGTTATCACAAAGGGCGAGGAGCTGAAGGCAAAGGATGTTTCGGGCAATCAGCATTTCACACAGCCTCCTGCAAGATACAACGAAGCATCTCTCATCAAGGAGCTGGAAGAGAACGGTATCGGCAGACCCTCTACCTACGCGCCCACCATCTCCACCATTCTCGACAGACATTATGTGGAGCGTGAGAGCGGCAATCAGCTCAAGCCCACATCTCTCGGCGAGGTAATTACCGATCTGCTGAAGGAGCATTTCGATAATATAGTTGATGTGAAGTTTACCGCAAAGATGGAGACAGATCTCGATAACATCGAAAAGGGTACAGTGAACTGGGTGCAGATACTGAAGAACTTCTACGGCAGATTTGCAAAGACTCTTGAAAAGGCTGAGAGCGATATGGAGGGTAAGCGCGTCAAAGTGCCCGATGAGCCTACCGATATCGTGTGCGAGGAATGCGGCAAGAACATGGTGATCAAGATCGGTCCTTTCGGCAAGTTCCTCGGCTGCTCGGGATTCCCCGAGTGCAAGTTTACAAAGAAGATCGTTACAGAAACAGGCGGCAGCTGCCCCAATTGCGGCAAGAAGATGCTTGCGAAGAAATCCAAGAAGGGCAAGCCTTTCTACGGCTGCGAGGATTATCAGAGCTGTAATTTCATGACATGGGATCTTCCCATGGCGGAGAAGTGCCCCGAGTGCGGCAAGACCCTGTTCAAGAAAACAGGTAAGCTCGGCAAGATATACTGCGCAAAGGAGGGATGCTCCTACGAGCGCCCCCTCGATAACACAAAGGATAAGACATGACAGTAAAGGTTATAGGTGCAGGTCTCGCAGGCTGCGAGGCGGCGGTGCAGCTTGCAAAGCGTGGCTTTGATGTGGAGCTGTATGAGATGAAGCCGCAGAAATATTCTCCTGCGCATAAATATCAGGGCTTTGCGGAGCTTGTGTGCTCCAACTCCCTTAAGGCTGCACGAGTTGACAGTGCCTGCGGACTCTTGAAAGAGGAGATGCGCCGTTTGGGCTCGGGCATTCTCGAAGCAGCGGAAAAAACGGCTGTTCCTGCAGGCGGTGCGCTTGCGGTGAACCGCACGGAGTTTTCGGACGAGGTGACGAGGCTCGTGCGCTCCTATCCGAATATCAGAGTGATAGAGGGCGAGGTCACTGAGCTGCCCGAAAGGAATGCGGTGATATGCACAGGTCCGCTGACATCTGACGCTCTCGCTGCGAAGATACAGGGTATCTGCGGCAAGGGGCTTAGCTTTTTTGATGCTGCGGCTCCCATCGTGACAGCAGAGAGCATAGATTTCACAAAGGCGTTCTATCAGACAAGATACGACAAGGGCGACGCTGATTATATCAACTGCCCGATGAATAAAGAGGAGTACGAGGCTTTCTATGAGGCTCTTGTGAATGCGGAATCCGCTCCGCTGAAGGATTTTGACCGCCCCGAAGAAAATTCGGGACTCACGGTGTACGAGGGCTGCATGCCCGTTGAAGTTCTCGCAAAGCGCGGCATTGAAAGTGTGCGCTACGGCTGCATGAAGCCTGTGGGTCTCACCGATCCGAGGACCGGTCACCGTCCCTGGGCGGCTGTGCAGCTGCGCAAGGAGAACAAGGAAGGCACGATGTACAACCTTGTAGGCTTTCAGACAAATCTGAAGTTCGGCGAGCAGAAAAGGGTGTTTTCCATGATCCCGGGACTTGAAAATGCGGAGTTCGTGAGATACGGAGTCATGCACCGCAACACATTCATCGACAGCCCCAGACTGCTCGACTGCAATTTCATGCTGAAAGGCTCGGAGAACATCTTTTTCGGCGGACAGATAACCGGCGTTGAGGGATATGTGGAGAGTGCCGCAAGCGGCATCGCGGCAGGCAGGGCGCTTGCGGATATCTTAGAGGGCAAAAAGCCCACTGTATTCCCCGTGACGACTATGCTGGGTGCGCTTTCCGCTTACATCAGCGATGAGAGCGTTACGGATTTCCAGCCGATGGGCAGCAACATGGGAATACTCCCGAAACTGGAGCTTGACAGAAAGCTCAAAAAATATGAGAAATATGCGGTATACGCCGAAAGGGCGCTTGCCGATCTTGATAAGGCATTGAACGGATGACGGTCGCCGCTGTGCGGCAGAACGGAGTTTGATATGAAGATTGTAATTGACGGTTTCGGCGGCGATAACGCCCCCGACGAGGTCCTCAAAGGTGCGGCTCGTGCAGTAAAGGAGCTTGGCATCGAGGTCGCTGTCACAGGCGATGAGGAGATACTCAGAAAGCGCATGGAGGAGCTGAAGATATCCGCAGAGGGTATCGAGCTTGTCCACGCTGCAGGCGGCGTGATGTCCGTGGAGGATAATCCCCGCTCCATCCTGAAAGAAAAAGCGGATACATCTATGGGCGTTGCGTTCAGATATCTCGCTGACGGCAAGGCTGACGCTGTGATAAGCGCAGGCAGCACCGCTGCGATAGTTCTGGGCGGCACGATGATATGCAAGCGCATCAAGGGCGTCAAGCGTGCGGCACTGGTGCCTCCCATGCCTGCAAAGGGCGGTGTGCGCTACTGTGTTCTTGACGGCGGCGCGAACATTGAGGTAAGACCTGAGATGCTGCAGCAGTTTGCAATACTCGGCAGCCTGTTCATGCAGAAGACTATGGGTGTTGCAAATCCTCGTGTAGGTCTGCTGAACATCGGCACAGAGGAGGAAAAGGGCAGAGAGCTTGAGCAGCAGACGCTTGCTCTTCTCAGAAAGACCCCCAACATAAATTTCGTAGGCTTTGTTGAAGCCAGAGATGTGCCGCTGGGCGCAGTTGACGTGCTTATCACCGACGGTTTCACAGGCAACGTTTATCTTAAAGCCTGCGAGGGCATGGGCGCACTTGTAAAGGACGCTCTGAAGGGCATATTCTTTGCGAATCTGCTCACAAAGATAGGCGCACTCTGCGTGAAGAAGCAGCTCGGTGGCTTTATGAAGCAGATGGATTACAAGACTATCGGCGGCTCGCCGCTGCTGGGTACGGCAAAGCCCGTATTCAAGGCGCACGGCAGTTCGGATGAAAGAGCGTTCCTCGGCGCATTCAGACAGGCTAAGATGTTCGTTGAGAACAACGCCATCGAGGAGATGACAGCGGCTATTGCGCAGCTCGGCGCAGAGCAGGAAGAGGCGTGATATGCCCGATATAAGAAATTTTCAGTCCGCCATCGGCTATGAATTCAAGGATATCTCCCTGCTGGAGCAGGCGATGACACATTCAAGCTACTCGGGCGGCAAGAACAACGGCAGCAACGAGCGCCTTGAATTTCTCG
>JAZKZL010000262.1:0-5946 GCA_045612645.1 Oscillospiraceae bacterium | reverse complement strand
TCAGAGAGATGATCTGCTCCGACACTGCTGAGGAAAGAGAAGTTGCTCTTGCAAAGATCCTTCCCTACCAGCAGGCTGACTTCGAGGCTCTCTACGAGGCACTCGAGGGCAACCCCGTATGTATCCGTTTCCTCGATCCTCCTCTGCACGAATTCGTTCCCACAGAAGAGGCTGACATTGCTGCTCTTGCTGCTGCACAGGGCAAGTCTGTTCAGACAATCAAGGATATCATCGCCGGTCTGCACGAGTTCAACCCCATGATGGGTCACCGTGGATGCCGTCTCGCTGTAACATACCCCGAGATCGCTAAGATGCAGACAGCTGCTGTTATCAAGGCTGCTATCAATGTTAAGAAGGCTCATCCCGATTGGAACCTCGTTCCCGAGATCATGATCCCCCTCGTAGGCGAGATCAAGGAGCTGAAGTTCGTTAAGGATGTAGTTGTTAAGACTGCTAATGAAGTTATCGCAGCTGCAGGTGTTGAGCTGAAGTACGAAGTTGGTACAATGATCGTGATTCCTCGTGCAGCTCTGACAGCTGATGATATCGCTAAGGAAGCTGAGTTCTTCTGCTTCGGTACAAACGACCTGACACAGATGACATACGGCTTCTCCAGAGATGACGCTGGTAAGTTCCTGAACGCTTACTATGATACAAAGATCTTCGAGAACGATCCTTTCGCTAAGCTCGACCAGATCGGCGTTGGTAAGCTGATGGAGACTGCTATCAAGCTCGGTAAGGCTACACGTCCTGAGCTTCACGTTGGTATCTGTGGCGAGCACGGTGGCGATCCTTCCTCTGTTGAGTTCTGCCACAAGCTGGGTCTGACCTACGTTTCTTGCTCTCCTTTCCGTGTTCCGATCGCTAGACTGGCTGCTGCACAGGCTGCATTACGCTAAGGTAGTCAAACCTGAATTCGCACTCGTTTGGGACTTCAAAATCACATACGAAATGGCGAAAAACTGGAGAAAAGCGCACAATGCCTATCTCCGACAAAACCAATGGAAAGACTTGACCGTAAGGGTTTGTCTTGATGTTGGGTGAATAAAAAATAAGTCCCGTATCTGATGTAAAAATCAGATACGGGACTTTTGCTACTATTTTATAAAAGATACATACAGTTGAATCGTTGCAATTAACAATAATTATCCCTGAAACAAGCTTATGCTTTCTTGCCCACATTTATAGTGAAAAAGATCAGAAAACACTATTTACACAGTCATCAATATAGAATATTATTATCCGCCCACAGCTCACACTGGCTCATGACCGTAGTCACTGCATCGTCCATACCTTCCGGCGGATATCGGTGATCTTTCAGGAGCTTGCGTATCATCATACGCATTTTCGCTCTTGCACTGTCACGCTTCTGCCAGTCGATAGTGCGGTTCTTACGGAGCTTTTCAGCAAGTTCCTTTGTTATAGCGATAAGTTCAGCGTTTTCATAGAAATCCTTGATAGCCTGCGGTTTGGTAAGTGCATCATAGAAAGCAAGCTCATCGGCGGTTAGACCGAGTTCTTCTCCTGCTTCCTTCGCTTCACGGATTTGCTTTGCGAGGTTGAGCATTTCCTGTATTACTTCCTCATTGGTAAGCATACCGTTCAGATAGCGGTTCATAGCACTCTGCATGATTTCGCTGAATTTCTCCGATTTTACAAGATTTGTACGCTTATAGATATGTACCTGTTCGGATATCAGACGTTTCAGCAGCTCGACAGCGAGATTTTTCTCCTTCATTCGGGAAATTTCTTCCAAGAACTTCGGATCAAACAGAGAGAAGTCCTGTTCCTTGTCCGAAAAAAGATTGATAACCCCGTCACTCTTGATGCTCTGCTTCAAAAGTTCATTGATCTTAGCATTGATTTCGGGGAGCGAGAGCTTTTTGCCTCCGCCCTGATTTAGAATACGCATCAGTAGGACACGTACAGCTTCAAATAAAGCAGCTTCTTCGCGCTCATCTTCTTCAGCGATAGAGGAACACAGCGAGAGTGCCTGCTTCAAGAGCAGTGCTTCTTTCGTGTAGTTTTCTCTGTCCTTCTCCCTCTTTCTGTCCATAAGGAAGTTGACCGCACCCGTGATAGTCCGTCCTGCGGTAAGCTCATTACCATCGAAAAATGCAGAATAATCATATTCGTGCAGAAGATCACGACATATCTGCATCTTCTCCTGAAACTTCGGATAAGCAACTTTTGCAATATCGGTATTGCCGTAGTTCTTCTTGTCACGAACGGTATAATCGTTCATAGCCTGTTTCAAGGCAGAAGCAATACCAACATAATCAACGACCAAGCCCCCCTCTTTATCACGGAATACTCTATTAACACGGGCGATAGCCTGCATCAGATTATAACCCATCATCGGTTTATAGATATACATCGTCGCAAGGGATGGTACATCAAATCCCGTCAACCACATATCGACAACGATAGCGATCTTCATAGGGCTGTCATTATCCTTGAATATCTTGGCTAGTTCTTCCTTATGACGCTTGTTTCCGATGATACTATGCCATTCTTCGGGATCTTTATTGGAAGCAGTCATAACAATACCGACCTTTTCTTCCCAGCCTGGGCGCACTTCGAGAATACGCTTGTATATCTTCATAGCGATAGAACGGGAGTAGGCAACAATCATTGCTTTACCTGTCAAAATATTCTCACGGTAATTCTCATAATGATCAAGAATATCGTCAACAAGAGATTTTATCGTATCATCGTGACCGAGGATAGCTTCCATCTGTCCAAGTTCATGCTTGCTTTTCTCTATAACATCAGCATCGGCGTTCATTGCCATAATGTCATATTCGGTGTCTATCAACCTGAGTGTATCCGCATCGAGTTTCAGCTTCACGACACGGCTCTCATAGTAAACAGGTCGAGTAGCACCATCCTCGACAGCCTGCGTCATATCGTAAATGTCGATATAATCACCAAACACCTCACGGGTATTCCTATCTTCCATAGCAATAGGAGTTCCTGTAAATCCGATATATGTGGCATTCGGGAGCGTATCACGGATAATACGAGCCGTACCGATGACCTTACGGGCAACAAGCTCGCCGTCCTCATTCTTAGTCATCTTGATCTTTTCGGTAAGACCATACTGACCTCTATGGGCTTCATCAGCCATAACGATGATATTTCTGCGCTCAGACAGCGGCTCACTCGATTCCTCGAACTTCTGCATAGTGGTGAAGATAATACCGTTTGCCTTGCGACCTTCAAGCAGATTTTTCAGATGCTCTCGACTTTCTGCGTGAACAGGCTCTTGACGAAGGAAAGCCTTGCATTTTGCAAATTGCGAATAAAGCTGATCGTCAAGATCGTTTCTGTCCGTGATAACAACAATAGTCGGGCTTTCAAGAGCAGATTGTAGTAAATGGGCATAGAATACCATAGACAGCGACTTTCCTGAACCCTGTGTATGCCAGAACACACCGCCCTTACCGTCAGTCACAGTAGCTCTCTTTGTGGACTCCACAGCCTTTCGGACAGCGAAATACTGATGATAGCCTGCGAGTATCTTATAGCTTATCATCCCCTCATTGGAGAACAGGATAAAGTTTTTCAGGATATCTAGTAGGCGGTCTTTTTGGAAGATACCCTCAAAGAACGTGTCAAACTGAGCATATTGCGTATTCTCATAGTTACCATCCTTCGTTTTCCATTCCATATAGCGATCTTCGCCCGAAGTGATGGTGCCTGCGCGATTTTTGGAAAGATCGCTCATAACGCAAATTGCGTTATAGATGAACATAGATGGAATGTAGTGCATATAGTTTCTGATCTGCGTATAGGCTTCGGAAGCGTCCGTTTCCTCACGTGACGGAGATTTCAACTCCATAAGCACCACAGGCAGACCGTTGATGAACAGCACAACATCGGGGCGCTTCTCGTCATTCTCGATGAACGTCCACTGATTCGCCACTATAAAGGAGTTGTTGTCCGTGTTTGTGTAATCCACAAGGTAACAGATCGCAGATCGTTCCTCGCCTTTGTCTGTATAGCGGACTTCAATGCCGTTTTGCAGATAGTCCATGAATACAGCGTTTTTCTGCACAAGCTCGCCGTTTTCAAAGTTTTGGAGCTTAAAGAGCGCATTGCTGATTGCATCATCGGGGAGCGTGGGATTGAGCCGATAGAGTGCCGCTGTCAGCTCATCCATATACAACGGAATCCGATAATCACGGTCGATTGCCGGACCGTAGGCATGGGCGTAGCCCATTTCCTGAAACAGCTGTATTATAGCGTTTTCATATCTTGCTTCGGTATAGGGCATGTTCTATCAGCTCCTTGTCTATAAAATATCTACATAGTACCTGCCTTTAATTCTGCTAAAGACAACCTCAGAGGGGAACAAGTTTTCTCCCATATTTGCCATTCCTATTACAGTCATCGCCCATTCGCTTAATTGCTCAGGTAATCTTAAACACATATTTTCAGGTTCACTTGCAATAGTAACTAACGGAACTCCTTCTTTTGAATGGTCAACACTAAGTACATGAAATTTCTTCTCACCATATTCTAATTGCAGTTTGGGTTGTTTATTGATATCAAAGTATACCTTTGCCCCTCTATTATTTCTAAAATATTCCTTTGTTTCGGGAACAACAGGCTCAACAGGCAGTTTATTATGCATTCGTTCAAAATGTTCTTGTAATCTACTACATATACAAGCATTGCAATACTCAGGGAGCATTTCAAAATCTTTCGTTATTTCATCGGCAGACTCGAAATGATTCATATAATCCAATAGACCTAAAAGACTAATAAGATCATCAGAATAATTGCCAGCATAGATTTTATACCAATCATTGTTTATTTCTAAAAGAATATGATATAGCTTTTTATATAAGCCTAA
This sequence comes from Oscillospiraceae bacterium, assembly GCA_045612645.1. Lineage (GTDB taxonomy): Bacteria > Bacillota > Clostridia > Oscillospirales > Ruminococcaceae > CAG-115. Next base: position 1,085 of record JAZKZL010000262.1, on the reverse strand, counting down.
TTGTTTATCATTCACCCTAAACCAAGCTTTATCAAGCAGAGTTTTTGTAACAGCAGCATTATTACCGTCATTATGCAGTGAATGAAACAATGATTTCATCAACTTACCGACAATACCTGCCAGCATATCAGCAATTCTTAGTCCAAAGTGGTTTTTTGAGTTTAATTCTCCAGAATTCATTAAACCGACTTCTATCGCTGCTAAAAGCGTTTTACTTTGCTCTCCTTCTTTGCCTTCTTTATCAATTGTGAGAGTGTAATCATTGATGTTCTTGCTTTTTAGATAATAGTCAAATCCAACAAATGGCATATGATAATCCCAATTAAGCGTTTGAGGCGGCTTAACATCTTGTAAAACCATAAGAATATTTGAAAGAGCTTCATTTTCAGATGCTTTTAGAACAGGGTTTCTTTTATTTAACTCTATTTGTTCCTTGAAGAATAATATCAAAGATTCCACAAACACTTCTGGCGAGCTATAAATATTCTGTATAACGCCATCGGGATGATATGTTAAAACAGTTTTTACGATTGAATATTTTATTGCATCCATGTCAACAAAGAAGTTATTATGGTAGTCTTTGAACAGTTGCAATATTATGAATTCAAGCTTACTTGCTATACAAAAATAGATATAAAAACTGTTATCTATAATCTCAAGCAATTCATCAAGTAATTCTATGTTTTGTTTGTTAAACGAAGCAAAGCCGTATTTAAATTGATTGCTTTTGAAGGTATCGCTTTTTAATTCACCTTTTTTCTTACGCTCAGCATTCTTTTCTTCAAAAGCCAAATATTTCTGCTCTATCTCTGCTTCTTTGTCTGAGTCCCACCCTACAATAGCGACAAGGAAATTATCATAGTAGGTTTCTCCAGTAATTGTGGAGAGATTGATAATACGGCTATGTTCGGACTCATCATAATAAAAGTTATACATTATCTTCCTCTCCTAACATAAATGAAAATTTAGAGCAGCAGGCACAGGCGTATTTCATAGAGCTGTTTATCACCAATGCTGATCCGAATTGGAAAATAGGCACTATTTCCGATCTGGGCAATGTTGTCGGTGGAGGTACTCCTTCAAAA
>JAZKZL010000261.1:0-4545 GCA_045612645.1 Oscillospiraceae bacterium | reverse complement strand
TCTTCCTAAGACCGCTTGGCCTCCGACTTTAAAGCTGCTGGGTATGGATCATATAAAGGATGAATATAAGGTAAAGGAGCAGATGGCTGCGGTGTTCGATGAGATGCCGTTCAACGAGAGCTTCAATGCAAATCAGATATCCATTATGTTCAGAGGTCTTTACGGCGCATGGGACGAGGAGAAATACTTCGCATATCTCGACCGATTCTGCCTGCCGAGAAAGAAGAAGATAAAGAAGTTCTCCAAGGGCATGAAGATGAAATTGCAGATAGCCACCGCCCTCTCCCACGGCGCAAAGCTGCTCATCATGGACGAGGCAACAACAGGTCTCGACCCCGTGGTACGAAACGAGATACTGGATATCTTCCGTGAATACATACAGGATGAGGAGAACAGCATACTCATGTCCTCCCACATCACCTCCGACCTTGAAAAGATCGCAGACTGCGTTACCTTCATCGATAAGGGACGCATACTGCTGACAGGCTACAAGGATGAGATTCTGGAGAGCCACGCTGTCATCAAGTGCGGCAAGTCCGATCTAGCTGAAATTGCCGCTGAGGACTATATAAGCGCACGCCTGAATGATTTCGGTGCTGAGGTCATGGTGGCGGATGTGAGCGCAGCAAAGGCAAAGTATTCGGGTCTTACCTTCGATAAAACTACCCTTGAGGAGATAATGCTGTTTTATGTGAACAGAGAGAAAAAGGAGTGGTCGTGATGAAAAAAGGCTCTTTCTCCGCACTGCTGTGCCGTGAGCTGATATGTGTGCGTAAATCTATGAAGTCATATATCATCATGATGCTGATAATGGTGCCGACGCCGTTCCTCTGTCTGCTTAGTTTCAGGCACGGCAATCTCGGTATGCTCATCCCCGAGGATGCACAATGGATTTTCCTCGGCGTAGACGGCTCCACCCTCAAGCTGTTCATACTGGCAGGCGGTGCAGCGCTCGCCATGTGTACCTCAGACAGCATAAGTTGTGATATTGCTACCAGATGGGATCATTTCCGCCGCTGCACGCCTGTGCCTCCCGTAAAAATGGCTCTTGCAAAGATAACGGTGCAGGCAATGTTCTCTGCGGCTGCTATCATAATATCGACACTGCTGATATGGCTGATGGATATTGCACTCGGCGTAAGCTTTTCCGCAACAGACGTGGCAATGGCTCTGACTATCGTTGCTGCGATAACTCTGCTTTCCGTGCTGGCTCTGCTTTTCGTTACGGCGTTTAAATCAGTGGACAAGGGCATGCTGATACTGATGGGCTGCATGATGGCAATAGTGACACCGATATCTCTGTACAATAAAAACAACGAGCCGTCCTCAGGCGCAGCAGATCAGGAGCGTATGACACAGATCACAGAAAAGGTGATGGATATCTGCACTGATCTTCTGCCGTTTCTGCCGTTCATTCTTATCGGTACGCTTGCGCTGGGCGTTGTGGGTCTTACACTGCTGTATAAAAGGAGGGAGAAATAATGGGCGGACTTCTTTACAAAAACTTCTTCCACTACAGGATAGAGCTTATCGTATTTGCAGTGTTTCAGGCGATATGCACCCTTACAGTACTGCTTCTGGCAAACGGTACAAAAGGCGATCAAAACGCCATTCAGGAGATGATAATCAGCGGCACGCTTACATACGGCTGTTTGTTCTTCCTGACAGGCTTTTTCGAGAGCGGACTGTTCGCTCCCGATGAAAAGCCCACCGCTATGGCTTTCCTGATCTCCACGCCAAAGGGTGCAAAAAGCCACATTCAGAGCAAGTACCTCTCCATACTGCTGATAAACCTTGCGGTGCTTTTCTGCTGCTTTATGACAGACACCGTGGCGGTGGTCATCTCAGATAATGTGGCGGTTTCTCTCTCCGCTGTGTTGGTCATCATCTTCAGCGGAAACATGGTAATCGAGGCGTTTTCCGTGCCGTTCCTCGTGCGCTTCGGCTCTAACCACGGCGTAGGTGTGAAGGGAGCGACCTTAGGCGTTATATGCGCTATCGTGGCGCTGTATGTGCTTTTCGGGGATATCTCGATGTTCATGGAGGATGACTTTTTAGAGGCTCTAGCCGAGTTCTTCACGCAGGGAAACATCGTCCTGATGCTGGGATTGTTCCCGTTCGTTTCGATGGGACTGTATTACCTTTCCTATCGCATTTCCCTGCTGCTGTTCAGAAAGGGGGCGGAAAGCTATGACGGATAAGAAACGCACCCTTATAAGGCTGGGAATATTCCTGCTGATATCCTTCCTGCCGTTCCTCATCATAGTGCCAATAATGAACGCCCACTACGGCGCACCCATCTACGAATGCGAAGAGGCTACAGCTCCTGTGTATGCCCTCGGTGTGTTCGGAATGATGATTCCATCCATTGCGCACCTTATCACAAGGCTCGTGACAAAGGAGGGCTTCAGGAATACTTACCTTGCCACTAACATCAAAGGCAACGTGAAATGGTATGCTGCAGCTGTAGTCGTTAAGCTGTGTGAGGCTGTACTGTGCTGCGTGATGATATGGCTCATCTACGGCAACGGCATGAGCTTTTCCGAGGCGTTCAGCTTTGACGAACCTGCTCTGAAGATCGGCACGCTGTTAATGCAGCTTGCTTTCACGCTGGTAGTGTTCTTCCCTGCATTCGGCGAGGAATGGGGCTGGCGCGGATACATGATGCCTAAGCTCGCCGAGCTTATGGGCAGACCTGCCGCTGTCGTTGTCGGCGGCGTGATATGGGGTCTGTGGCACGCACCGCTCACCGTTTCGGGACACAACTTCGGCACGGATATGGATCCGCTGCTTGCAATACTGCTGATGTGCGTTTTCTGCGTGCTGATGAACGTATTCCTTACACTGCTGACGGAACGCACAAAGAGCATCTATCCCGCCTCGTTCTGCCACATGGTGACAAACAACATGGGCGCAGGTGCTCTGCTGATGCTTTTCGGCACAGAAGCATTCCTCGGAAGTCTGCCCGTTCTTCACGCAGCACTGATGTTCCCCTTTGCAACTGTCACTGCTGTTGTATGCTTTATACTGCTGATGAAAAAAGACAAGAAAAACGACATATAAGTTCAGCGCCGCTCCTGAAAAGGAACGGCGCTCTTTACGTCATGTAACGAACGTTACTTTTGGTTTGTGCATAATCAATAATTTTTATAGCATATTTACGTGAAAATATCACAAATTAAATCTTGACCTTTTTAGCTAAAAATGCTAAACTATAAGTAATACTAATAATGGAGGCAGTTATGAGCAGCATTCTGTGCAGTGAGCATTTCAAGAAATTTTATGACAGCATAGAGCATATCGGACTTTCGCTGGAGCAGCTTGCAGATCTGATCTCATCCGAAATTCACGTTATCGCGGATGATATTTTTCTGGGAAGCATGTCGATAGAGTTCGTTTCCCCGCCAATGCCGTATAATCAGAGCGGCACAAACGGCGCGAAAGAATTATATATCTCCCCTTGCGGCTGTGAAAGCTCTGCAGTAAGCACGGAATTCAGAACCGGCGACAACGGCAGTGTTACACTGACATCATTTCCCCGAAAAGGGCATATATGGAGCAAGGAAGAAGAGGATGAGATCACATTCCTGCACAAGAGCATTTTCGTGATATTCGGACGCACTCGCCTCACTGATATCATCAGATCCTCGCTTTCCAGCGATGCACTCACTAAGCTGCCTAATTCCACGGGCTTTATATCCATAGGCAACCGCCTTTTCAACGAAAACAGGCTGCATGAATATACGGCAATGTACATCAATCTGAAGAATTTCAGATGCATAAACAGCCAAATCAGCGACAAACACGGCACAGATGTTATCAAGGCATATGCAGAGACAGTTCATGCAATGCTGCGTGAGGATGAGGTGCTTGCTCGTCTCGGCGGCGACAACTTTACTCTGCTGGTAAAAGACGAGCGTGCCGAAAAAATAGTCGCACATCTTTCCGAGATGACGGTGGAAGTCGAGCTTGACAGCACCAAAATGACTTTCGTCATTGCAGCGCGCATAGGAATGTACGATATCCACAAGGGCGATTCGATGCCTCATGTTATGAACTGCATCTCCATTGCCATAAACGGCGTGCGCAGGAATCCCGCAATAAACGTTATGAGATTCACGCCCGAGATAATGCAGAAGATCGAGCGTGAGCATACGCTTACCGCTATGTTTGCAGGCGCTGTCAAAAACCGTGAATTCATCGTGTACTATCAGCCTAAGGTCACACTTTCAAACAGCAGGATGTGCGGCTGTGAGGCGTTGGTGCGCTGGAAGCGCGACGGCAAGATAATATCCCCCGCAGAATTTATTCCCGTTTTTGAGCGTGACGGAAACATCTGCGCACTGGACTTCTATATGCTGGATAACGTCTGCCGTGATATCAGCGAATGGATCAAGCAGGGTCTGGAGCCTGTCACAGTATCCGTAAACTTCTCAAAAACACATCTGCATGATCCGCATATTGCAGAAGAGATCATGGCGATAATCAATAAATACGGCATCGATACAAAGTATATCGAAGTGGAGATGACAGAAATGTCCGACT
>JAZKZL010000260.1:0-1679 GCA_045612645.1 Oscillospiraceae bacterium | reverse complement strand
TACATGCTCTCCTGCGGGAAATAGCGCACCTTGCCATTGAACACATCATAGAATTCCAGGCCGGGGGTAACTACCTCCGAATAGCCGTAGCCGCTGAATATCTTTCTCAGGCGCTCTTCGATGATACGCTTCGCTATACATTCGTCAAAGAGCAGATCCCGTGTTCCCTCGGGAGTAAGCAGATCATATCTTTTCAATTTTTGTCGTCCTCTCTTGTCTTTTATATACACTTTAGTGTAGTAGCATGGTAATATGATACCATATCACCGCATAGTTGTCAAGTACACTATAATATTTTGTAATATTGCACAGTATGTTTCAACAAACAGCTGTTACTATTAGAACAGTGACATCTGCGCAGACTGCGGAATATCGGCGAAAACTCCCATATCACTGAGCTTTTCCATTACCGAGCTATTGAGACCGCTCTGCTTCTGGATATCATCAACGCAGATATAATCGCCGTTATCGATAACCTCCTTCAGGCGGAATGCAGCGTTCTCACCGCAACCCGGGATCGCAAGGAATGGAAGTCTCAGCTTGCCGTCCTCCACGACATAAGTGGCAGCCTTGGATTTCTTGATATCTACAGGCAGCACCTGAATGCCACGCAGCATCATCTCATTTATGAGCTGCAGTGCTTCGTAGGTTGCCTTGTCCTTGCCCTCCATCTTGGGAAGCGCCTGAAGCTCCTTCATCTTGTTCTTTACTGCTGAGTGTCCCTTCAAGATGCTCTCCACGTCCAGGTTTTCGGTGTGCTTTGTGAGCGTTGCCGCATAGAACTCATGCGGTCTGTAGATCTTGAACCAGCAGAGCTTTACCGCAGCGGTAACATACGCCGCAGCATGCGCCTTCGGGAACATGTATTTGATCTTCTTACAGCTCTCCACATACCACTCGGGAACGTTGTTATCCTTGAATGCCTGATAGATGGTATCATCAAACAGCTTCATAGCGTTACCCTTTCGGGTGATCTCCATGATCTTGAACGCAAGACCAGGCTCAACGCCCTTATGCATCAAGTAAACCATGATGTTATCACGGGTTCCGATAACCTCGGAAATGGTGCAGGTGCCGTTCTTGATGAGATCCTGAGCATTTCCCAACCAAACGTCTGTACCGTGGGAAAGTCCCGAGATCTGCAGCAGGTCGGAGAAATTCTTCGGCTGTGCATCCTGAAGCATCTGCATAGCAAAGCCTGTGCCGAACTCAGGGATACCGAAAGTACCGCACTTTGCGCCGAGATCCTCATCGCTGATGCCGAGTGGCTCAACAGAAACGAACAGCTTATAGATCGCAGGATCAGTAGTCGGAACATCAGCGATCTTCATTCCTGTCATATCCTCAAGGTGCTTGTACAGCGTGGGAACATCGTGTCCCAGCTCATCAAGCTTGAGCAAGGTATCGTGCATTGAGTTAAAGTCAAAGTGAGTAGTAATAATATCCTTTGTAGTATCATCCGCAGGTCGCTGAACAGGTGTAAAATCTTCAACATCATAAGTATTCGGAACAACAACCATACCGCCGGGATGCTGACCGGTAGTACGTTTAACACCGGTACATCCTAATGTAAGCCTGTCCATTTCAGCCTTTGTAATATTTATGTTGTGTTCGCGAAGATAATCTGCGTTTTCTTCAACATATTTCTTTATAAGCTCGTGTTCTTCACAGCTTGTTTC
>JAZKZL010000259.1:0-3959 GCA_045612645.1 Oscillospiraceae bacterium | reverse complement strand
ATCAAGGTGCAGAAGTGGATGCGTGGCTACATGACTTGGGTGCTGCCCGTTATCGTTGTGGCAGTGTTCGTGTTCAGCATGCTGAGCTTCTTTAAGGTGATATAAAATAGATAGCCGTCCGCAAAAATATCCTACGGACGGCTTTATTGTCGAAAACTTTTTAAAAAAGCCCTTGACAAAACATATCTGTTTTGATATAATATTAATGTTGTCAATTTGGCAGCATGATCCACTAGCTCAGGCGGTAGAGCACCTGACTTTTAATCAGGGTGTCCCGGGTTCGATTCCCGGGTGGATCACCATACTTAAAAAGCCGAACACTTATTATGAGTGTTCGGCTTTTTGGTTTATGAATGCGTTTGACACTTTACATTAACCCACTGTTCTCAAGTGCGTTGATAACGTTTTGGTTGCTTGCATCATAAATACTGTTCTTAGACGATACGATGTAGAAGCGGCTTGTTTCGTCGGGCTTTGTTAAAAAGAAATAATATTCCTTTCCGATTTCTACGCTGTCATACATAAATACTGATTCAAAAATATCAGAAATATCGCCTTTAAATCGCTGTGTTATTTCGCAAGGATAAATACCTCTGTCACTGCCTGTTCGATTTGGTTCTCCTGTGATCTTTGCCTTAACAATATAATCGGATCGTGATATAATATCATTAAGAACATCCGAAGTGATACAGTCCTCAAACATTTTTTCTGATGTATCGGCTATCGTAGCAACATAATCTGCAAAGCTGTCTGCCTTTAATTCAGTTGTACCCGTCTCCATAATGGTACCACCAACTGAAATGCTAACGATATTATTGCCTGAACAAAGCATCGTCATATGAGCGTATACATTATATACGGGATAATCAAAATACGCGCTATTTACATATTTAAGCGGCAGGATATAGTTCTGGCTTACAGAAAACGGCACTGTGTCCAGTATAGAGTCATAGTCAATCCAACGAACATAGAACGTGTCATCAACATCTCCTTTATATGTGTCGACCAAAGAGAAATAATAATCGGTATATTCGTCGAATTCCTCGTAGGACAGACATTTCGCACATACCACACTATTGCTTTCTGCGATTGCTTCTTCAAATGAAACATCAACGACCTCTGCGCGTGAAATTAATTCCTCAAAAGTCGTATCCTCAGACTCTGCAAGTGATGATGTTGTGCCAGTCAATGAAGATGTGTCGGGTTCAATGTTTTGACAGCCTGATAAAACTGTTGCTGAAGCTAACATCGCCAAAATCATTGATAATAAATTTTTAGATTTCATGAGCTGTTCTCCTTTCAACGATGAAATATCTGATAGATGTGGTCACCCGAAGTTTTTGTCCTTCTACTTACTATATTACGCTAAATGGGGGCATTGGTGGCGTGATATGTGTTGAAAAGTATAGAATAATTTTGCATGATCTCTTGACAAACGCAGAAAAGTATGATATCATATATGTAAGTTAGGATAAACTAACCGAAAGGAGATTTCATAATGAGCGTAGTACTAGTCGGCGGTAACGACCGCATGGCGACCCGATATAAAGAGATATGCAAGTCCTACCGCTGTAAGGCGAAGGTGTTCACCCAGATGCCTGCAGACTTTGACAGCAAGCTTGGCGATCCCGACCTGATGGTGGTGTTCACCAACACCTGCTCACACAAGATGGTGAACAGCGTTAATCAGCGCTCAGAAAAGCGCAACATCCCTGTGGTGAGGGTACACAGCGCAAGCGTGAATGCGCTGAAAACAGTGCTGGAGCAGTACGCCGAGAGATAACGGCTTATTTTTTAAATAGAGAGTTAGAGGAAGCTAACTGTGCATCGTCGTGGAATGGTGTTAGTTAATCCTAACTGACATGGAGGACATAACTATGTGTAAGAACGAATATTGCCGTTTTGAGCAGCAGCTGGCGTTTCACTCGGCGCCTTCGCTGCTGGGAATAAAGTGTGCAAGCCTGATGTCTGTGCGGCGCAGCGAGTTCGATGTGGCGGCAAGCTCAGAGCAGTTCAACCGTCGCGCGTCAGCAAAGGGGCTGAGGGTGCGGGAGCTTTGCGGCTGCGAGAAAAGAGCGCTGCTGTTGGTGTACAGCGAGACAAAGCTTGCCGCACGCCTTGCTGACCCTCGCTGCAGGGAAGTGCTTCGTAGAAACGGCTACACCGATGATATGAGCGCCGAAGCCTGTCTTTGCCGCCTTGCGGGGCGCATCGGCGCGGACGGGGATTTCCCCCATGAGATCGGCATCTTTCTCGATTACCCCGTGGAGGACGTTCTCGGCTTCATCGAGAACAAGGGCGCCAATTTCAAGCTCTGCGGTTACTGGAAGGTCTATGGCGACACTGCAAAGGCGCAGCGTACCTTTGATAATTATAACAAGTGCAGGAGATTCCTGTGCAATAAGCTGAGCGAAGGGCAGGATCTCTGCCGTGCGCTCAGGATATCGGAATTTGTAGGTGCATTTTAAAAGGGGATCAGTGGCAAACGGAATGGTTTTGCACAGCAAAATCGCATTCCCATTAGGGGAATGCGAAATGGAGTTTGCACGAATCGACAGCGAGCTGTCGACTCTGCGTAAGCCGAGCATCGCTCGGCGTCGCTGGCAAATTCCGATTTATGTGTTTTCTCATATCCGACCCAGCGGTGAGCCGTTGGGTCTCTTTTCTGCCCGAAATTGCAAAAACATAAAAAAATTAACGATAAACATTAAAAAACTATTGACAAACGTAAATCTATGTGCTATAATTCAACCATGATAAGCTTATTGAAAAATTCGGATATGATCTTTGGAGGTTTCTATGGCTAAGACGGTTGATATTACAGAAAGAACTTTTGAACAGGAAAAGGAAGAGTTTTCTACGGTCTGCAAGGTGTTTGAAGCAGCATGTATCATGATGTTCGTTGCCTTTGCGGTGATAGTGGCGGTAGTGCTGGGTGTGATAATCGCAGGCGGTGCGGTGTTGAGCGATATTATCGTTCTTGCAGTGAATAGCCTGGTGCTGCTTCTCGGCATGTCGAGTGCGCTGAACTTCGGACGTGCGATATTCAAGTCCCTCAGAAGTGGCGAAACACCTTTCCGATATGATATCGCAGACAAGGTGAAAGGTGCATCGATTGCACTTGCGATGAGCGGATTGCTCGGTATTCTGTTACAGAGCATTTCTCACATTTTTTCTGAAGCCTTTGGCGATATATGCCACTATTACGCCTTTATAGCAGTGGGAAATATTTTCATAGGTGTGCTGCTTGGCATCATGTCCTATGTGATGAACTACGGATGCAAGCTGCAGCAGGAATCCGACGAAACTCTGTAAAGTATGAAAGGAGAACATGAAATGTCTAAGAAGGTCGATATTACAGAAAGAACGCTCGAACAGGAAAAGCAGCGTTTTATTAAGATGTGCAGAGCATTTTACTGCGGTGCGAATGTGGTGCGTATACTCATGATCGTATGTGTTTCTGTGCTGGGTCTGTTTCTGATAATCGGTGCGGCGGGCGTTGAGCTGACGGAGGAGTTTAACACTGTGGGCGGAATGATCTCCATTGCTTCGCTGTGTGTGATATGCATTGGCTATATCATCGCTCTCGGCTTTGGTGTGAAGATATTCAAGAGCCTCAGGGACGGCGAAACTCCCTTTCGCTATGATATCGCAGATAAGCTGAAGGGCGCAGGCTGCGTGATGATGACCACAGGCGCTGTGGGATTCGTGCTGAATATGATACTGCAGTGCCTTTCGGCAAACGGCTGTGAGGGAATCGGCATGATAGACGAGCTTCCAGATCTTGTTCCTTTCGTATTCGGGGCATTCCTTGCGGCGCTTGCGTATGTGTTCAACTATGGTTGCAAGCTGCAGCAGGAATCCGACGAAACTCTGTAAAGGTGGTGCGGTATGGCTATAATCTTACGACTCGACAGAGTGATGGCGGACAGAAAGATATCCCTAAACGAGCTTTCGGA
>JAZKZL010000258.1:0-7076 GCA_045612645.1 Oscillospiraceae bacterium | reverse complement strand
CAATAGTATGCTTATCCGATAAAGGAAATGCAAATTCCTTTTAATGTAGTATACCATAACAACTAATGATTTTCAATAGTCAATTTCTATAAATTTACTTACAAAACTATCCTTTTTTCATGTATTTGATGAAAATGACTTTCAGCGAATGCGGGGAGCGGCAGGGCCTCTGCCTATCATGCCCGGAATAGGTGTTACCATGGGAGGTCTGGGCTTTGCAGTGAGCAATTCCAGTCTTACCATGTCCCTGTACTCAGGCTTCACCATGTAGTACATATAGCTTTCCAACACATTATATGTACTTATCACTCTGCCCTCGATCTTGAAGTTATTAAAGCCCATTTCCATATACTTTTCAAGATTCTCACGGGGTACGAACGTGCTGTATTTTGTGATCTGATAGAAGTTGTAGTTGGTGTTTTCGCAGTTAAATTCAGTAGCGCCTGTCATTGCATCCGTCTGACTCATGCCGTGAGGAGTTCTTGCAGCATCGGAGCATTTTCTCTGACATTCGCCGAGAACTCTGTAATGCTCGCTGCGGCGCTTACAGTGAGGAACGCAGTAGGGATTGATAAGGATCTCGCAGCGGCTGCGATATTCCTCGGGGATCTTCGCAAGGCGCTCGAAATCATTGTTCCAGTTATAGTCGAGAACGATGAGCTTGTAATCCTTCTCAAACTCTGCCATTAAAGCATCATGCTCCTCAAGCTGCTTGCAGGTAGAGGATATCAGCGGATATTTAGGATATGTCTTGCGGATATATTCCTCCAGCACGGGTGCATTGCAGATAAGCTCGTTGAAGCCGTTTTCAGCCTGCTTGCAGATCCTGTTGCAGAAAGGATCCTTCAGATCCTTTTCGGTGATGGTGGGATTTGTAAAGGTGAAACGGATGGGTACATTTCTTTCATTGAACTCTTTAATTGTGTTTGTGATCTGCTCTCTGCTGGTGTAACCGCCGAGCGCTCTTCCGCCATTCCACAGGGCGGGAGCGAAACAACCGAAACAAGATGCGATCTCCAGCTCATCATTGAAGTATTCGGGATGAGCCTTTATCATGTCGATCAGATTGAGGTTTAATTCCCAATGCTTCCAGAAATCAGGAATATGGAACTTCATTTTCATGTGGATATCTCCTTGATGATATAAATTTTTCACTTATTTTAATTATATAATATAAAACGGTTATTGTCAAGAAAAAATACAAATTGCTATTAATATACGCGCACAAAATATAAAAAGTGCTTTTCTAGGCACAGAAAAACGGCACCGCTGTCTGCGATGCCGTGTGATATTTGACAGATCTTATCAATAGTTCTCTGCGTTGATCTCGAAGTAGCTCTGAGGATGTGCGCAGGTGGGGCATACCTCGGGAGCCTTTGTGCCAACCACGATATGACCGCAGTTGCGGCACTCCCATACCTTTACCTCGCTCTTTTCAAATACCTGAGCCATCTCCACATTCTTCAGCAGAGCACGATAACGCTCCTCGTGGTGCTTTTCGATAGCAGCAACCAGACGGAACTTCTTTGCGAGATCTGCAAAGCCCTCAGCCTCGGCTGTCTTTGCAAATTCCTCGTACATATCTGTCCACTCGTAGTTCTCGCCGTCAGCAGCAGCTTCGAGGTTCTCTGCTGTTGTGCCGATGCCGTTCAGCTCCTTGAACCACAGCTTGGCATGCTCCTTCTCGTTTTCGGCAGTCTTGAGGAACAGTGCTGCAATCTGCTCGAAGCCCTCCTTCTTAGCCTTGGAAGCGAAGTATGTGTACTTGTTTCTTGCCTGAGACTCGCCTGCAAAAGCTGCCTCCAGATTCTTTTCGGTCTGTGTGCCTGCATACTTGTTAGCCTTGGGAGCCTCTGCAACAGCCTCCAGATTATCGCCGGTAACTCCGCAAACAGGACATACTGCCTCTGTTCCCTCGGGAACCTCAAATACTGCGCCGCAAACCTTGCACTTATAAGTCATAATGATCTCTCCTTTTTTATAGTTATTCATCAGCGTTATACGCTGTATAGCACTTTATTTATTATCCTTGGGTTTCTCCCTGCGCTCAACACGCTTGTAAAGATATATATCCCTGGATGTGGTCAGCTTGAAGCTGCCCTGCTTTATGTAATTTGCTGCGGCATGCTGCATCCTCACGCTCCTCAGCTTGCTCTTGTGAACCAGCATAACGATAACAGCAATAACGATGCCTATCAGAACTCCCACAACGATATTCATAAACACTGCACCTCCGTCACATCATTCCGATAACAGCGCCGAGAACGCCGCCTATCGCACCGAATATGCCTGAGAAGATGAACAGCCACTTCCAGAACTTTCCCATATCAACAGGAAGATCACCCACGAACTTGCCTGTCTGACCGTTCATGGCAAACAGGAATTTCTGATCGTTCCATGTAGTATTGAGTATCCACACAGGGCAAAGAACATATCTTGCCGAGCCGTTGGTGAGCGAGATGGTTTCCTTCTGCTGAACCACGCTGTCAAAGCCTGTTACAGTCCTGCGCAGCTCGTCTCTTACACTCTCCTTGACGCGGGTATTCGCTCTTTCCACACTGTCATCAGCGGTGACATCGTATTTATCCGCAAGATATCCCGAAAGATACGCCGCATTGAAAGGCTGGGCTTCCTTGTAATTATACGGCTCTATCGATTCCATCAGGTCATCGGGCATTTTAGAGGATCCGTCAACAGGAATGTTTTCAAAACCGATATTTCCCGCACGAACGACACTATAGTGTTTGGTTTCGGTATAGCGGTAATTCGCATCCTCCCAACGCTTTACCTTTGTTGCCTTGTATACGATATTTCCACGGGCGTCTGCGTCAAACATCCAGAACGGCACATATACGCTCTTGATCTCTTCAATGTGGTTCTGATCCTTGAATGCGTCAGGCAGCAGGAACTTGCCCTCAAGATGCTTTTTGAGATTAGCCATTGCAGCGTCCTTGTCAAGCTTGAACGGAATGACCATATCAGGCTTCAGATCGCCCGAGAATTGTCCCGCAACCACAACAGGGCTGTCACAATAAGGGCAGTGTGTTGCGCCTGTGGTCTTATCCGCAACTATCTCGCCTGCGCAGGAATTGCAGATGTAGACCAGCATATTATCGGTCTCGCCTGTCTGCCATTCGGTGCCGGGAGAAAGCTCCAGCTCCGTCTCGGCTTCGGACGCACCCTTTACAGCCTCGTCATAATTCTGCAGAGTCTCCAGATCGAACGTCGTGTCACAATAAGGACACTTCATCTGCTGAGAAGCACTGTCGAACTCGATCTTACCCGCACAACACGGGCATTCATACTCAAAAAGTTCTGCCACCAAAACACCTCTTTCTATCCAAATTATGTATTAAGTATACCATATTTCAAAGCACAAGTCAATACAGATTTGTGTAAAAACAACAAAAAAGGGATGCTTTTCAGCATCCCTGCATTTTATCAGCCACAGATCTCCACGATAGCATTTGCAAAGATCACCGCATCCTGCAGCAGCTCCTCCACGGTGATAAACTCATCCGCACCGTGCATGTGATAATCGGTGTCGCCACGCTCTACGCCGAAAGCAACGCCGCCCTCCACATGATGAACATAGGTTCCGCCGCCAATGGCGATGCAATGACCCTTTTCGCCCTCAACACGCTCGTATACACGCAGCAGAGCCTGCACGAACTCGCTGCCCTCGTCAACGCAGTGAGGCTCATCTCCCATGAAATGGTCGAACTCACAGCCTGCCGACGCAAGCGCCGCACGCTCCTTTTCCTCCACGATCGAGAGATTGAGACAAGTGGGGAAACGCACATCCACAACGCCCGTGCACTCGCCGTTCTCCATATTGAAGATGCTGAACACGAGTGTGGTTGCACCTGTCTTATCGGAGGCATTGAGTCCTACGGATGCACCGTCTGTCTCGCCGCAGGGGAATATCTTTTCCAGACCACGGAGCAGCTCCGCCTGCTTGCCCTCATTCGGCAGCTTGTTCAGCAGAGATATCAGCGCCGTAACTGCATTTATGCCGCTCTCGGGAGTAGATGCATGAGCGGACTTTCCGCCTGCCGTGATGCACATGATGCCGTTCTTCTCCTCGGCGGTGAACACTGCGCCGCTCTTGTCTGCTGCAATAGCTGCATTGACATCTGCGATAGCCGCCTGTACCTCCGCATAAGCCTTATCGGGAACAGCATTCGGGATGCTGCCACCGTGGAAGCACTTCACCGCCCCGCCCTCGTACTTGCCGCCGATAAAGGAGCGCATCATGCCCTTTTCAACGTTTATCACAGGGAAGCTGCCATCGGGTGTGAACACGTTGGGCGGGAGCTTTTCATGCTTCATATATATCTCCATGTCGCCCGAGCCGTTCTCCTCGTCTGTGCCGAAGATGAAGCGCACGCCCTTTTTCAGCGGAATGCCGAGATCCTTCACACACTTCATGGCATACAGCGCAGCAACAGCAGGTCCCTTATCATCAATAACACCACGTCCGTACAGAACGCCATCCTTTTCTGTTACCTTATAAGGATCTGTCGCCCAGTTCTCAGGCTCACAGGGAACAACATCCATGTGGCAGAGGATACCGAGTGCTATCTCCGCATTGTCGGGGGCATAGTCCGCACTGCCTACAACGTCCATGCAGCAGCTTGTGGAAAAGCCCATGCCGCCGCATATCTCCAGCATCTTGTCAAGCGCACGCTTAGGTTCGATTCCGAAAGGAGCGCCGTCAACAGCCTCGCCTCTTACGCTGGGTATCTCCACCAGTGCGGAGAGATCTGCAAGCATTTCGTCCTTGTGGGAATAGATGTAGTCTTTTATCTTGTTGTGCATTTTATTTCTCCTATTGATCTGAATTATAGTAAAATCTATCCTCCTGCCATTTTGCAGGGTTATTTGCAATATACTCGGATATTTTCAAGTAATCATCCTCATTGCGGATAATATGGTCGTAAAAGCGACCTTGCCACACAATGTACATGGTTTGGCATTATAACATATTGCGATATGCAAATATCGGCTGCCTTCCTTAATTCATTTGTGCGCACGATCTCTTCAGCAGCTATCTTTCCATATTTATTATATATCATAACACCATTTTCTATCCTGCCAAACAAATTCTGACGTTCATGCGTACATATCGTCACAAAATACGCCCCACATTGCGAATAGTCATAATTGTTTAACCGTATACTTTTGCGTTTTGGCTGCTCTTTCATCTGAGCTTCTCCGCAATCATCTCAGCCACCTTATACACATCGCCGCAGCCGAGGGTGATTATGAGATCCCCTGCCTGCGCCTGCGCCGCAACCTTTTCGGCAACCTCCTCAAATGTTGCATACCACTCGCAGCCGTCGATCTTCTCTGCAAGATCCTTTGCATAGATGTTGTAGGTGTTCTTCTCACGGCTGCCCATGATCTCGGTGAGAGTCACCTTATCGGCAATGGAAAGAGCCTCTGCAAACTCGCCCAGCAGTGTAGCTGTTCTGGAATAGGTGAACGGCTGATGCACCGCCCACACACGCTTGAAGCTCATCTGCTTTGCGGTATTGAGAGTCACCGCCACCTCTACGGGATGGTGCGCATAATCATCCGCTATGGTGATTCCGCCAACCTCTGCGATATACTGAAAACGCCTTGCCGTACCATGGTAAATCTCTAGTCCCTCCTGCAGTGCCTCAACAGGTATTCCTGCGGAGTAAGCCGCAGCACACGCCGCAACCGCATTGTAGACATTGTGTATGCCGGGAACATAAATGCTGATACTGCAGAGCGGAGCGCCCTTGTGCATAAGAGTAAAATCCGTGTGGAAATCGCTGACGAACTTTATATCCGCCGCATAAAAATCATTCTTATCCGTCTTGCCGAATGTTATCACTCGTGCTGCAGAGCCGCTGTTTTTCACAGCATCCATAGTATTCTCATCATCACCGTTGGCGATTATCATATCGGTGGTCTTTTTGCAGAACTTTGAAAAGCTCAGCTTCAGATTTTCCATCGTCTTGAAATAATCCATGTGATCGTGATCGATATTCAGGATGACCGAGATATCAGGAAACAGCTTGAGGAACGTATCCACGAACTCGCAAGCCTCGCACACCATGTATTCGCTCTTGCCTGCCCTGCCGCTGCCGCCGATGTTCTTCAGCTTGCCGCCTATTACTGCCGACATATCAATACCTGCAGCAAGCAGAATAAGCGTCAGCATGGAGGAAGTGGTGGTCTTGCCGTGAGTTCCCGAAACGCAGAACGCCTTGCTGTACCAGCTTGTCACAAGTCCGAGAAGCTCGCTGCGCTCAATGGTCAGAACACCGCTTGCTTTTGCTGCCATAAGCTCGGGATTATCCGCCATGATCGCTGCGGTGTGGACAATGAGGTCTGCACCCTCGAGATTCTTCGGGTCGTGTCCCAGAAACACGGGAATGCCCATCTTACGCACAGCGTCAAGGGTGGCGGTCTCGTTGTTGTCCGAGCCTGTCAGATAGTAGCCCTGAGTGTGGAGTATCTGCGCAAGCGGATACATTCCGCTGCCACCGATACCGATAAAGTGTATGTGCTTTTTACCTGTAAGAAAATCTTCCAAAACAAACAATCCTTTCGAGTAGTAACATGAATATTATTCCACAAAGCGCCGCATAATATCTTTGCAAAGACAAAACATGGAGGAGCTTTTATGGAAATCAGCGACATCAAGATCAGAAAAACAATGAACGACGGCAGGCTGCGCGCCGTGGTATCCATCACCATCGACAACGCCATCGCCATCCACGATATCAAGCTGGTTCAGGGAGACGAGCGAATGTTCGTAGCCATGCCCAGCCGCCGTGAGGAAAGCGGCGTGTTCCGTGATATCATCCACCCCATCTCCGCAAACGTGCGCGAGAAGATAGAGGAGCAGATACTGAACGCATACAACGATTATATTCAGTGACCGCCGTCGATAAGCCGCTTTGCTTTCAGAATAGCGATCTGCGTTTTAGCATCAGGGATCTCATTGTTCATTATCATTTCTACCGCTTCATCAAGCGGTATTTTTTCTATATCAAGAAATTCGTACACATCCAGCTTCTGAGCGCCGTAATGAAGTC
>JAZKZL010000257.1:0-3231 GCA_045612645.1 Oscillospiraceae bacterium | reverse complement strand
GCTCTACAGTTCTGCCCTCAGGCACTCCGCCTATCTCGTAATATTCCCATGCGGAGTTACTGCTTTTGCTATATTCCACATCGAAATCTGTAAAATCCATGTACAGATGATCGGTGTAATCTGAGCTTTCATGGGATTCAGGCAGTTTTTGCGGCTCACCATTGCAGGCTGTCAGAGTCAGTGCGGTCAAGCTGGTACATAATATATAGGCTAATATTTTACGCCCACACATCAGGATCTATATGCCCCCTTCATTTAAACTCTTGAATTAATTATATATTACACTATTACCAATGTCAATATATTTTCACAGTAATTCATAATAACACAAATCAAACACGAAGATCGCAATATGCATGAGAGCTACCCTCCTGCATTTCCTATTTTCCTTGTCAAAAGTACTAAATTTATTCCATTCTATTGACAAAAACCGACATATTTGCTACACTAATAGTATCTTAATTACGAAAGGAAACCAAAACTATGTACGCTACGTTCTGGGCGCTGGTACCTCCGCTTATTGCGATCATCCTCGCACTTATCACCAAAGAGGTATACAGCTCGTTGTTCGTGGGAATCCTCATCGGTGCGCTGTTTGCGGCGGGCTTTAATCTTGAGGGTACTATGAACACTCTTATCGACGACGGCTTTACCGCCGCTCTGTCCAACTCTTCAAACGTCGGCATCCTGATATTCCTTGTCATCCTCGGCACTATCGTCTGCATGATGAACAAGGCGGGCGGCTCCGCTGCTTTCGGCGAATGGGCTAAGACTCACATCAAGAGCCGTGTCGGAGCGCAGATCGTCACCATCATCCTCGGCGTGCTCATCTTCGTGGATGACTACTTCAACTGTCTCACCGTGGGCAGTGTTATGAAACCTGTTGCTAAAAAGCACAATGTCTCCGCAACCAAGCTCTCCTACCTTATCGACGCTACCGCAGCGCCTATCTGCATCATCGCTCCCATATCCTCCTGGGCGGCAGCGGTAACCTCCTACGTTGAGCGTGAGGACGGTTTCACACTGTTCCTGCAGTCCATCCCCTATAACTACTACGCACTGCTCACCATCGCATTCATGATCGGTCTGGTGCTTATGAAGATCGACTTCGGCCCCATGAAGAAGTACGAGAGCCTTGCGATCAAGGGCGAGGATCCCGGCGATGAGATCGAATCCGCTACCGTTCCCGAAAACGTAAGAGGCAAGGGCAAGGTGTTTGATCTTGTATTCCCCGTTGCAATCCTTATCATCGCATGCGTATTCGGCATGATCTACACAGGCGGCTTCTTTGAGGGCGAGACCTTTATCAACGCCTTTGCTAACTGCTCCGCCTCCAAGAGCCTTGTTATCGGCTCTGTTGCAGCACTGATCATCACCATTATCGTGTATCTCATCAGACGTGTGATCTCGTTCAGAGAGTGCATGGCTTGCATTCCCGAGGGCTTCAAATCCATGGTTCCCGCTATACTTATCCTCACCATGGCATGGACACTCAAGAACATGACCGATTGCCTCGGAGCATCCGAGTTCGTAAACAACGTGGTTTCTCAGCATGCCGAGGCTCTGCAGATCGTACTTCCTGCGATCATCTTCCTCATTGCAGTGTTCATCTCCTTCTCCACAGGCACTTCCTGGGGTACTTTCGGCATTCTCATCCCCATCGTTGTGGAGTTGTTTGAGAACATTGATCCCACTATGATGATCATCTCTATCTCCGCATGCATGGCAGGTGCAGTTTGCGGCGACCACTGCTCGCCTATCTCGGATACCACCATCATGGCGTCCGCAGGCGCAAAGTGTGATCACGTTAAGCACGTTTCCACACAGCTGCCCTATGCGGTTACCGTGGCGGCGATCTCCTTTGTGATGTATTTCGTTGCGAGTCTTATCAGGAACGCTATCGTCTGCCTTATCATCGGACTTGCCCTCACCATCGGCACGTTGTTCGTCATCAAATGGATGCAGAACAAGAAATCAATAAAATCTGAATAAACATAAAGATCCCGATCACACGATCGGGATTTTTTGTTATTACAATACGACAAATCGGAATTTGTACAAAAAAGCCACTTCCGATCATTTGTCAGAAGTGGCTTGATTTTTCTGTGGAGGCTTAGTTCTCTTCGCTTATAGGTTCGTTTGTTCCTTTTGCAGCGTAGGAGAGCGTCATCAGGCTGTCTGTCAGATGCACGTTCTCGACCTTGACCTCGGGGAAATCGTAGTTGATATCGTAGTGAGAGAAGTTCCAGAAAGCGTTGATGCCAAGCTCCATGAGCTTCTCAACGGTATCCTTTGCGCCGATCCTCGGGATGCAGAGCACCGCCATCGAAGGCTTTTCTTTCCTGCAGAATTCCTCCAGACGGTTGGTGTGCATGATCTTTATGCCTGCGATCTCGATGTTTTCCATAGCAATGCTGCTGTCAAAGATACCTGCCAGCTCATAGCCGTATTTTTCAAAATCCACATGCATTGTGATGGCACGGCCGAGATTGCCTGCGCCGATGAGGATGATCTTCTGCGATACATCCAGACCGAGTATATGTGCGATCTCCTTGCGCAGTTCAGCCACGTTGTAGCCGTAGCCCTGCTGACCGAAGCCGCCGAAGCAGTTGAGATCCTGTCTGATCTGCGAGGCGGTAAGACGCATCATTTCGGAAAGCTCTCTTGAAGATATTTTAGCGATATTGTCTCTCTGCAGACCGCCCAGAAATCGGTAGTAGCGGGGAAGTCTGCGGATGACTGAATTGGAGATGTTATTCTTCTGCATTAAAAAACCATCTTTCTTAAAGCGACTATCACATCATAGCCTGAAGTCTAGCGTTGATCTCTGTAAGGAAGTCCTGAGTGTTTACCTTGCGCTTGTTCTCGAGGGTGGAGAGTACGTACAGATCGCCTGTCATTACACCCTCCTCGATGGTCTGAACGGTAGCCTTTTCAAGCTTTTCAGCGAACTCGGAGAGTGCGGGGATGTTATCCAGCTCGCCTCTCTTCTTCAGAGCGCCTGTCCATGCGAAGATGGTAGCCACGGAGTTTGTGGAGGTCTCCTCGCCCTTGAGGTGCTTGTAGTAGTGGCGGGTAACGGTGCCGTGAGCAGCCTCGTACTCGTAAACGCCATCGGCAAACCGAATTTAACGTTGTCTCCGGCATCATAGTAACCTCCGACAAGATCCACCTGAAAACCCGGCGAAGTAAAAAAAAATCATTTCACTTAGTAAAAAAAAACTCATTTAA
>JAZKZL010000256.1:0-3429 GCA_045612645.1 Oscillospiraceae bacterium | reverse complement strand
GCTTAATTGTATCAACGGTGTCGGTAAGACCTTTATAGCCTGCAACACAGCTCTGGTTCGTAGCTGTTATAAGCATTCCGAAGCCTGCACCGCTCAGTGCAGGCAGAAAACTCGATGGCGCATTGGAGTTAGGCTCACCTGTTTCCAGTCGGCGTTCCTCATATTCATACGCCTTGCCGTCGCAGAAAGCGCCATCCAGCACACCTACCGAAAGGTCTGCGCTTTTAAGGATAGAACGCACTCCGCTGAAGCTGTCGTGAAAATCGAACTGATTCATCTCCGCTGCTCGCTGGTGATTCACGGCGCACATGATATCACCTGTAAACATCAGCACAGCATTATTGGCATATTCCTCTCTGCCTCTGCCTACGACCACCTTTGTGGTAAAGCGTTCGTTCCCAGCAGAAATAGTAACATAGGCAGTGCCTTTGGAGATTCCCTTAACAAGTCCTCCCGCACCCACTGCAGCTATCTTATTATTATCTACTCTGAAATGTGCCATAGGCTGCTTATTGCGGCTTTCCCACTTCAGAGTCTTCATTTCTCCCACTTCAAGGCAGAGAACGTTCTGCGCACGTAGTGTATCGGAGATCGGGATAAAGGATATCTTTTCAGAAGCCTCGCCCTCGATCTCTTTTCCTTTTATATAGCAGAATGCATTCACCGAAACAAGGTACTCCGTACCGTTCTGCAAGCCTTCTATCTGCTTTGAAAGTCCCTGAGTAAGACGCTTCTTGATACAGCGATCAGGCTCATCTGCCTTATAGAAATGCAGAGCATAACCGTCTGCGCCGTCCACTGCATTCCAACTTACAAGCACGGCACTGTTCTTAGGCTCGGCGGTGACCTTCTGAGGGGCGGAAAGCTTTTGAGACATAGCATTTTCTCCTTTATTCGGCGTTAAGTGTTTTGTTGGCTTTTCTACGAAGCTCGTCGAGCTTCTCATAGTTGCGGTAAAGCGAATAATACGCTCCGCAGAAATGCTGTATATCATCTATCCTGATACGATAACCGTCGTGGCGCACGAAGAATGCGCCAAGTATGCGTTCGGGATAGCGAAGATACATGACATACTCGGGATAGCAGTAGCCATTCAGCATATAATCCGCACGGTGGAACAATGTTTTCACAAAATAATCCACATCGAACTGCGGCAGATAGGAAGGCGCGTAGCCGCCTGTAACTATCCTGTCGTACAACTCGAAAGCTACGCAGAGCAGCTCCAGATATGTGTGATATGTGGTCTGCTGATTATATATGCGCTTCAGATTCACCTGAGCATTCTTCAGACCGAAATTGAAGTACTTTTCCTCGGGGGCATATTTTGTTATCTCGTTCAGAGCATATGCCACCCAGTGATCGCGATATTTGGTATAGTTATCACGGATAAAGCGGTCGACAGCTATCTTCGCAGCATCCAGCCACCGCTCATCCTTTGTAAGCGAATACAGCCTTGCAAGCGCAAATACTGCCTCGCCGTCGTAATATACGGTACGATTCTTTTCCTTTTGGGAAAGATCAGGAATATTCAGCACATGGAAGAATTCTCCCGTATTTCTGTCAAACAGCTCCAGAATACCATTGCCCAGCTCAATACAGAGCTTTTTATACTTATCACTGCCCGTTACATCCATATATTCTGTCATAACAAGGATGGAAACGGCATTTGCACCCAGCTTAACCTCTTTCTTTTCAAGCTCCGCAACAAATGCAGTGTTTTCTTCGCTACGGGGCTTGCGGTATTTATAGAAAGTATGCTTCACAAGATATCCCAGGGCAAGCTCCACCTGACGAAGCGTAAATTTATCTTTTGTTATGTGGTATGCGCACATAAGACTCCAGATAGAGCTTGCGTGACGCAGGATATTATATCCGGGAAGAAATTTATGATATATAGGATAAACACCGTACTGGAATCTTCCCTGCATATCCAGCTGCATGGCAAGATATTCAGAGGATGTGGTGATAACATCAAGAGCGGTCTGCTTGTCAAATTCGGGAACTATACGTCTGCCGCAGTTATTGCCCTCGTTATAAAGCTCGTGGATATTATATTCATCATCACAGAAGAAACTGAGGCAATCAAACACTATCACTTCATCGGGCAGTGTTTCAAGAGTCACGCCGCAATTCTTAGGAAGATACTTGTTTAGCTGAGCAAGCTCGATGGTCTTTTTCTTATATGTAATGAGACGGCTGCCGTTTATCTCTGCCTCAATAACAGCAGTTCTCAATTCTTCATCAAACGAGATGCCTCGGCGGAAAAACTCGTTATAGCTGCTTGTTGCAGTATTTATCACATCACTGAGCTTTGCCCGCTCGGACATCCTGATGATATCAGCCTTTACCCATTCAGCGTAAATATCATTTGAATTAATGTATCTCGCAGCCTTATCACATGCGCCGTGCCATGCCGCAGCAAGCGTACTTTCGGTGCATCGCAGCACACGGGCACGGGTGTGTTTATCACACACTGATATGAAAACGGTGTACTTCCCCTCGGTGCAAAGATCGGAAGAAAAGCTGCTTTCCATCTCCTCAAAGCTCATACGCTGTAGAAATGCCATTTTCAGAAGATCTGCTTTTTTATTGAATTCAATTACATTAATATTCATAACTGCACCTCACAAGGCAATATATACCTAATTTTATTATAACACCTTTGCACCTCATTTTCAAGTAGTTTTAAACAGAAAGTATATACTTTTTATCTGAATAATAGCAATAATATACAAACACATTTATGTAACAAACAAAACACCCACAAAGTGTGTTAAACACTTCATGGGTGCTGAATTAATATTGCTTAATTGAACAGATCCTTGATCTTATCAAAGAAAGAGCTGCGCTTTTCATAATTCTTCGCATCTAAGGTCTCCTCGAATGCCTGAAGAGCCTCTTTCTGTTTTTTGCTGAGATTTCTAGGCACTTCAACGAACACCTTCACATACTGGTCGCCTCTGCCCTCGCGCTGGAGTTTCTGCACACCTTTGCCTTTCAGCCTGAACGTGGTACCGGGCTGAGTACCGGCAGGTACACTATAAATAACGTTGCCGTCAATAGTGGGTACCTCGATCTCTGCACCGAGAGCAGCCTGCATATAGGTGATCGGCACCTCGATCCAGATATCGTAATCCTTACGCTCGAACACTGGATCCTTGCGAACATTTATGCGTACATTCAGATCGCCTCTGGGGCCACCGTTCATACCGATGTTACCCTGACCTCTCACGGCAAGCGTCATGCCATCATTGATACCTGCGGGGATATTGACCGAGATGGTCTTTTTCTTCTGCACACGTCCGCTGCCCGAACACTTGGGACAGGGATTTTCGATGATCTTGCCCTTGCCCTGACACTTTGAACAGGGTCTTGTGCTGGTCATCATGCCGAACATACTGCGCTGTTGGAAGTTCACCTTACCAGTAC
>JAZKZL010000255.1:0-1822 GCA_045612645.1 Oscillospiraceae bacterium | reverse complement strand
CTTCCTGCTGACGGAAATTAAGCCTTGCGTTACGAAGACCCACGTCGCTGAAATAGTACTTAAGCGGTGAGCCAATATACTTTCTTCCCTTGACATCATAACGCTCCGCACAGGATATCATGAACGAATCAATAAAAAGACCTAGATACCTTGAAACTGTCTGCTCGTCGATGCCCAGCTGACGCACGCTGTGGAAGGTCTTTGCGATGTTGCTGGGATTAGTCAGCGAGCCGATGGATGACGAGATGATATTCAGCAGGTCATCCAGTACGGATTTTTCGTGGAGTATCTTGTTGCGTTCCATAATGTCGCTGATATATATCTTGTCAAACAGGCTCTGCAGATACTGTGCCTTTTCCTCGTGGCTGTTTTTTCTCATGATGAACGGCATTCCGCCGTAGGTGTAATATTCCTGCCATGCATTGTGCTTGTCACCGTCAAAAGCATTGTAGAATTCACTGAAGGAGAGGGGAGAGACACGTATCTCATCGCCTCTGCCTCTGAATTCGGTGAGAATATCCGATGAAAGCATTCTGGAGTTACTGCCTGTTACATAAACATCAACATTATCACGCTTCATCAGACCAAGTACAACATCCACAAAGCCGATCTTGTCATCCGCACCCTCGATATATGGATTCTGCACAGGGACGACTTTCTGGATTTCATCGAGGAATACATAATACTCCACGCTGTCATCAGGCGTCATCTGCTTCAGATAGGCACCAAGTTCTATCGGATTTCTGTATCTTATGTTCTCGATCTCGTCCAGTGCCAGAGCAACAATCTGCTCATCCTTAACGCCTTGTGATTTAAGATAGTCCTTATAGATGTTGAACAGAAGGTAGGATTTTCCGCAGCGGCGTATTCCCGTAATGACCTTGACCATACCGTTATTCCTGCGGCTTATCAGCTTGTCGAGGTACTTTTTTCTTTCAATCATTGCTATAACCTTCTTTCGGAGAAAATGCGTATTTGTACGATATTTCCGATTTAATTATAGCATATTCAGTTTTGGGTGTCAATATACAAGAAGAAATTTCTCTCGGGAAAAATGCGTATTTTACATTAAAAATCGAATGACTTTTACGATGCAGCGTCAATATACTCTTCATGAATAGCTTCGATTGTGTTCATAAGTTCGGAAAGGTTATATAAGATCGTGTCTGAGAGTCTGTAGTTGATATTGAAGTTTGATACATCGGCTGCGAATATATGAACTCTGGTGCCGTTATTTATTTCTTCAATGCGGAAAATGCAATCAAATTCCGTTATGTAATCCCTGCATATGGTGTTGAAGATGAAATACGCGTCTTCTGTGAAGATACCTTCGTCTTCAGGGAAGACCATGGTCATCATGTTCATGGGGATGCTGTCGCTTTTGTTTGAACATAGCTGGCTGTTCAGCAACATGCTTCCGATATCGGGCTCATCCGGTGCAGATATGTTGTGGGCGACGATCGTTTTATCATCAGGTTGGTTGCAGCATAAGCCATTGGCTGTGCATAGTAGTTCGAAGTTGGTAAGGATGTTTCTGGTTATGTTGTAGTTGAAAATCATATCAGTTCCTCCGTTTAATATCCTCTGCGATGTTTGTATTCTTGAAGTGTACGTTCGATGTAAGCCTTCAGTGCATAGAAATCAGCGTAGCTTTCGTGAAGTTTGCTGCCGTCGATGAAGCTCACTGTATTTACCACCATATGAATATGCGGATGGTCGGTGTTTGTGTGAACGGAAAAAACGATCTGTCTGCTGTCGCTGTAATACTTAGCAAATTCAAAGCCTAGTTCGTAGATTTCGTCATTTGTTAGTTGTTCCTGTT
>JAZKZL010000254.1:0-6663 GCA_045612645.1 Oscillospiraceae bacterium | reverse complement strand
ATGGAGATAATCCATATGCTCATGCTGTTCCTGACAAATATGTATGACCTCAACTTCGCATTTTCCGTTGTACAGGACTGTGCGGTTCCTATGATACTGCTGAACAGCATCTCCGTTGCACTTGCATTGCTTGCTGTATCGCTTATCAGCAAAGAAAAATTCAACCAGCCGCACGACCAAAAGCATATTTCACAGGCTGTACAGTTCTGGCTTCTCATTTGCCTGATAGTTGCGTTTATCGTGGGTAATCTTTTCACTGTGTTCCTACAGACAAAAATATCCGATAACGAGAACGATACCCTGCTTCGTCTGAATATAGAGGACGTTATGGCAGATATAAAGGACGCCTCGGACAAAAGCCTGATCGCTAAAGCAGAAATGATCGCAATCGACTATGCAACCGAGCATACAGATATCATAGCGCTGGCAGAAAAGTATAATGCAACCGATATCAATGTAGTAGATAAAAACGGAACTATCATCAACAGCACCACAGAGAATTACATCGGCTACAACATAAAGGACGGAGAACAGTCAGCCGAATTCCTTGTGCTTCTCGGAGGCGCAAAGGTATATGTACAGGCTTACCGTGAAGTATCTCCCAACGATGAGGAACCCATCAAATACGTGGGAATATCGCTTGATGAGGGCGGATTCATACAGGTAGGCTTCAATACGGAAATGTTTCAGGGCGATATCGCGGAGCAGGTGCTTGATGCAGCAAAGAACCGCCATGTTGGTAAGGAAGGCGGCATAATCATCTGCGATGCGGCATGGAATATAATCAGCGACCGAACCACTGACAACAACACTCTGTCTATCGACAAAAGGCGTACTGATGTCGTTGCGGGAGAGCGCTTTACAGCTAATGTCTTCGGTGCGGACAGCTACTGTATGTTCTCTGCGACAGAAGGATATTACGTCATTGCTTTCCTGCCGATAGAAGAAGCTCATTTTGCACGAGAGGTATATATTTATGTATCCGGCTTTATGCAGATACTTGTCTTTGCGATCCTTTTCGGCAGACTTTACTTCCTTATCAAGTCAATGATCGTTGAAAACATCCGCAAGATCAACTCCTCTCTTGCACAGATAGCAAGCGGAAATCTGAACGTTATCGTTGATGTGCGCTCCAATCAGGAATTTGCATCGCTCTCAGACGATATAAACAGCACAGTGCATACCCTTAAACGCTATATCTCCGAGGCTGCTGCGAGAATCGACAAAGAGCTTGAATTTGCAAAGTCTATCCAACACTCTGCTCTGCC
This sequence comes from Oscillospiraceae bacterium, assembly GCA_045612645.1. GTDB lineage: Bacteria > Bacillota > Clostridia > Oscillospirales > Ruminococcaceae > CAG-115. The sequence goes on along the minus strand of JAZKZL010000254.1, from coordinate 5,395 downwards.
ATCTGTCAATCCCTACATAAGCCGCAAGGACTTTGACATCTATGCGGATATGTTCACAGCAAAGGAAGTAGGCGGAGATTTCTACGATTTCTATCAGATAGACAGTCATACCTTTGCTATACTTATGGCAGATGTTTCGGGAAAGGGTATTCCCGCTGCCATGTTCATGATGAGAGCAAAGACTCTCATAAAGAGCCTTGCCGAAACGGGAATGAGCGTTGAAGAGGTATTCACACAGGCAAACGAAAAACTTTGCACGGGAAACGAAGCAGGTATGTTTGTAACTGCATGGCTGGGTTTTATCGACCTCAGCACGGGAATGGTCAATATAGCCAATGCAGGGCACAATCCCCCGCTCATCAAAAAAGCCAACGGAGAATTTGAATACCTTCGCACAAAGAAAAACCTGATGCTTGCAGGTATGGAGGGAATAAACTATCGCAAGATCGAGCTACAGCTTATGCCCGGCGATCAGCTGTTCCTTTATACGGATGGTGTTACGGAAGCCACCGATGCACAAAAAGAGCTTTTCGGCGATGACAGACTGCTTGAAACGCTTAATATGGTCAAAGACAAAAACTGCGAAGAAATATGCCGGAGCGTGAAGGCGGCGGTCGATGAGTTCGTTGGCGATGCGCCTCAGTTTGATGATATCACAATGCTTTCGCTGAAGATAGGGCATCTGATCAACGGCGGCAGCATCACAATAATCCCCGACAAGGGTTCCGTTGCAGCTGTGCTTGAGCATATCAACAAGCAGATGGAAAACCTCGATATTCCACCTGCTATCGTTGGCAAGGTGAATATCGCAGTAGACGAGCTGTACTCCAATATCGTTAAATACAGCGGAGCCGAGCTTGCCGAAATCGCAGTTGAAAACCACAGAACGGAATTTGCTATCACCTTCTGGGACAACGGCAAGCAATTCGATCCGCTTGACGCAAAGGAGCCCGATGTAACGGCAGGCATTGACGAACGCGGTATCGGCGGCCTTGGTATATTCATGGTGAAGAAAATGGCAAAGAGCGTTGATTACTGCTATGAAGACGGCTATAATATCACAAGAATAATAATCGAGATCAAAGACGATGAATAACATAAAAAGACCTCCGTTGCCATCGGAGGTCTTTTCGCGCTTGCTTATTCACATTTGCCATGATCACTCCGCCTTGTGCTTAGGTATGCGCACTACTGCAGTAGTTCCCTTGCCTATCTCACTTTCTATCATAAGTGTTCCGCCGCTTATCCGCTCTATACGATCACGCACATTCTGTATGCCGATATGTGATTTCCCATCGTTCTTGTTCTCTGATATATCAAATCCCGTACCGTTATCAGATACGATTATCTCAAAGCTGTTTTTGGTTTCACGAGTAGAGATACGCACTGTGCCTCCGCTGCTGTTCTGACATATGCCATGCTTTACAGCATTTTCGGCAAGAGGCTGTATCGTCAGCGACGGCAACAAAAAATCCTCTGTCTGAATATCATATTCTATCTCAAGTATATCATCAAATCGCATTTTTTCAAGTGTCAGATATGTCTGAACGTGCTTTAACTCTGTTGCAAACGAAACAGGAGTCTTTCTCTGCAGCGAATCAAGATTCACACGCAGATAATCCGAAAAATCACATATCGCCTGCTGTGCGGTTCGCGGATCCTTGGCACACAGATAATGTATCGTATTCAGCACATTGTAAAGAAAATGCGGCTGTATCTGCGAAAGCATTATTGCTATCCTGCTGTCCTGAAGCTGATCTTTCAGCTCGGTTTCTCTGAGAATGCTTTTGGGTATATAGCACAGTGCATATATAAGAGCAATTACAAATACAAGCCCGAACACTGCCAGAGAAGCCACTCCGTTTGTCCATAAGCCCGTTGCCATTGCGACGATATCAACCAGCAATGCCGCAAGAACCAGCACAGCTCCTATGGCGATGAGCTTGCGCAGAGTGGTGTCTGAAGCAAGTTCAATAATGCAGCACACGAGCATTATTATCGCTGCTATCGCAATAAATACTGAAGAATATGCACTGACATCATAAGGAAGTATTACCCCGCACAGAGAAAGGACAAGCATGATGCACACCGCCACACCACAAAGTGCCAGGACAGTACTGCAAAGCTTTTTTCTGCTCTCTCCGACAAGCTTCATGATAATACCCATAATGAATAAAGCATACATGATACCACACAGCTGTAAAGCATATGTATTGAACAACGTGTGATTGCACCAGAGTCGTATATACGGAGATGACATAACGATATATCCGCCTGCGAAGAACACCACCCCCGCAGTGTGCCACAATATCTCTTTATACGAAATGTGAAGAAGTGAAGAAAAAAGTGCTATACCGCTCATAACCAATGACAGGATTATCACAACGAAACCTATCGTTCGCTGAAAATCACCCTTTGTGACAAGAGCTTTTTCGGTATAAGACGAACATACGGTCATAGAATCAAGAAACTTCTCGATGGCATCACCGTTGCCAAAGTGATGCGGATTTCGCAGAATTATCTCGACGCCGTTATTCTCATTTCCCGAAATAACATATTCCGAAATGTTCTCTCCGCAGGAATGAATGCCGATCTGCGGATTTTCCGAATCAAAAACTTTCACACACGCGCCATCGATATACATCTCTCCGCCAAGGTGGTCAAGAACGAACAATATCACCCAGCCATCCTTAAGAGGCCCGATATTATCTCCGTCAGGAGCAACACCTTCAAAGCTACCCCTGAGAGTTACATCTCCGCTCAAAGCGGGAATATGACTTTCACTTGTCAGCGTCTGCCAGTCGCTGTCGCCGATCTTATATTCGCCCACAAACTTCGCTCCAAGCGAAACAGCGGGCTGTGAATTGTGATTGTTTATACAGACTATCACAAGCACCACAATTGCTGTAAGCAGCAGTATGATCTCTGTCAGAGTGTTATATCCGATCTTTTTCATGGCATTATCCTTTGCAGTCATTATCCGATGTCATATATAATTATATTAAACGGTAGCCTGTCACGTATGTTGTACATTATAATTATATCATAATTCCGGTACGAATGCAATGATCACTGCAAATGTTTAAAGCGTTTTGTTTTATTTATTGAAAACTACTCAGAAGTATATTAAGGCTGCATCAAGCACCGCCTTGATTTTTTATGTAGTCCAGAATAGCGAATGTTGTTATATCTTCGTTCATTATTCACCTCTTTTTGTGTCTGACGGCAGAAAACTTGCCGTCGTTTTGGAACTTTGCCGTCGGTTTTGCCGTCGCTTTTTTGGCTTACCCATGCGGTTTTTTGAAGATGACGGCAGAAACGGCTACTTTTTTGCCACTTTCTTATATATTATCTTTCTACTCACCACCTAAAAAAAATATATATATAATATTTCGTATACTATCTCTCGTGCGAACAATAGAAATAACTTGCCGTCTTTGCCGTTATCTCCTGCGAATGGCTTAACAGAGCCGAAAAGAGTGACGGCAACTTTTCAAAAAACTTGCCGTAAACTTGCCGTCGTTGAAAAACTTGCCGTCATTGACCGTAGGGAAATGCGCCGTTTACGGAGTAAACCTGCATCGCCGTTAGTATGCAAAACTTTTCAGCCAGTATAATGCAGCAGGTCTTTTCGACTCTGCCAGGTCAGTTCAAAGCTATAAAAACGCTTTCCTGTTCTGTCTTTGCGTTCAAGCTGTGACTTGTCCAATTTGAAATATCCGCACAGGCTCTTTTTGAAATCCTGATTGCTGTACACAAACAGACCGTTATCCTTTGCCCAGTTCTGATAAGCCCGATACATCTGCCCTGTTGTAGTATCATAGCTGTTTTGGCGAGGCTCGGTGCATTCCGCGAGGAACTGCAGCACGTTGTCATTCTCCACCTTGTAGCTGTCGCCTGCATAGCGGCAAATGTCGGGGATATCAAATTTATAGCCATTGCGGATAAATCGCTGAAGATACCGTACAGCCTCATATACGATGCCACAGCGCTCTGCATACAGCTTTTCGATAAGCTGAGGGTCGCGCTGCTCGGGCGGAATAACATTGTCACAGGGGACGATTATCATTCGCTCGTAGACGTGTTCGCCCTTGTCACCGCCGAATTTCGGCATTTCGTTTGCGCAGAACAGCAGCACACCTCTGAATTTATCGGTGAACTTGTCCTTGCCCTTGAACTCAAAGTCGATATCATCTCCACCTGTCAGCTTCTTGAATACTGCCAGCTCCTTTGCGTTTATCGCGCTCATATCGGGAGAGCCTGCAAGCCTTTTGCGCCACAGCGAGGCAGTTCCGAAACGCTCCTCAAGCTGCCTGATGTCCATAGAAACGAAGTTTGCCGCCCCCACAAGCCGCTTTGCAAGCTCCAGATACTGCGACTTGCCCGTATTGCCTGCGCCTTTCAGGAACAGTGCCTGCTTCGGCTTGTAGCCCTCGATATTTGATATGATAAGCCCGAGATATTCCCACAAGAGAAATTGCAGCATAGAATTACCGCCTGATAGTGTTTCAAGGTAATTTTTGAACATGGGACAATCAGTCTCGCCTACCCAATCGCAGGGAATCTGCACAGTACATAGCAGCTCAGGTGTATGAGGCATAAGCTGCAGCGTGCGGATATTCAGCAGACCATTCCTGAAGCATATCAGGTCGGGATTGTTGTCCAGCTCCGAAGCCGAAACGGTCTTGTTATCGGTGAGCAGCAGCTTGAATACCTCCTCAAGGTCTTTGGTAGCTACAAGCTCCTCGCTGAAAGCTGCGATATGCTGCTTGATATGCCCCTTGAACTCGTTGTCGCTGCACTGCTTATAGCAGCCGCCCTCATACCAAAAAGCAATAGGCTTGTCCCCGTGCGTATCAAGGAAGAAATATCGGTCATGCTCTCGCACAAAAGCGGCAAGCTTAGGACGATGCACGCTGTAAGTTATCTCTCCTGAACCATTCATCTTGGGGATTATGTAGGGGAATTTTGCCGCTATCCTCTCGGAATGTCCGTTAAAATCTCCGTTTATAGCGGCAAGCGTGCGAGGAATGCCCTTGCTGTAATGCCCGGTAACGCTCCGCACGATTGTTTCAAGCTCCTTTTCGGGAAGCGGCGGAGAGCAGCGTTCAAAGTTTACCTGCTCCACAATACGGAGAATATCGCTGTCCTCGTAGCCTCGCGCCTGTAAGCTGGAAGCAAGGCGGTGCAGGCTGGTGTTCCTGTTGCCCTCAGAGAAATCAAGCCCTGCTATATACGTCTCAATGCTATTCCCTGTTGCCCTCTGTTGGGCGCGTCCTGCGCCCTTTTGGGGCAACTGCGCAGACATCGTGTCTGCGGCATTAGCTATTACAGGCTTTGGCTCTTGTTCCGTTTTGAGAGCTTTCGGCTTTTTGTAGTTCAGGAATGCAAGCAC
>JAZKZL010000253.1:0-6962 GCA_045612645.1 Oscillospiraceae bacterium | reverse complement strand
ACCATCTCTACTATCTGAAGTATCGGAGGCAGTAGCATTGATATCAGAGAGATAAGAGGTGGCAGCAGCGATGAGATTATGGTGCCTATAAAGGGTAAAAGACTCGAAAGCAAGCTCATAACTGGCGGCAGTATTTCAGAGATCAACTGCTGGATAACAGGCATGAGGCTATTGATCAACTCTTCTGCCAGTGATATCACTATTGGCAACATCATATCAAGAAGTCCGCATATCTCAGAGGCTAACGATGTAATCAATGGTGATACCGCTTCAAGCATATTTGCGATAACAGGAAGCATGCTGTTTAGACTGTCCAGTAACGTCATTGCAGCTGGTTCAAGCGCTACTTGTGCCTGCTGCCCGAACAGCTTCATTTTATCAGCGAAATCATATGTATCTTCAGCGGCACCAGCGATTGTTTCATCCGAACTGCGTAATGCAGCTGTAAGCTCATCTACAGCAACCGTACCATCTCTGATGGCCGCTGCCATGGTCGAGCCTGCTCGTGTACCGAATATTTCATTTGCAAGCGTTGTTGCTTCTGTCATATCCTTGGCATTTTTAATTGCCTCGGTGTATTTTTCGAAACCTTCCTGAGCTGTTAGACCTTCCTCGGCTAACGCACCAACGCTCTTTTTCATCGCAGCGAGCGTTTCGGCAGTATTTACACCTGCCTTATCGAGCTGGCCGATGAGAGTTACCGCTTCTTCGAACCCATATCCGAGTTCCTGGAGCTGTGCGCCATATTGCTGTGTATATGTGGCTAACTGCGTAAAGCCTACTCCAGTACTCTGCGACACCTTGAAGATATAGTCCATCGCACCTGCCATATCTTCTTCGGCTACGTTCCACTGCTGAAGTGCCTTAGATGAGTATTCTATAACGCCGCCGAGATCCTCGCCAAGAGCATCCGTAACCTGAAGAGCCTGTTTGGACACCGTTTCGAGAACGTCACCAGTCAGATTGAGTCTGGTGTTGTAGTCTGCGATTGCCTGCGAGGCAGCTTCCATATCTGTGGGAACAGAAGTGTATACTTCCTTGAAACTATCCTGAAGCTCCACCAATGCTTCCCCGGTTGCTCCAGTGCCTATTCTTATTGCGTCGTATGCACCATCGAAGCTATCTGCGAGATTATACAGGTACGTTCCAGCCATAGTTGCAGTTGTTGCAATAGCGGTGATTGAAGCAGTTGTGACTTTAATTGCACTTCCTAAACTCTTAGCGACCTTACCGCCAAACTTAATTATAAGTTCAAGTTCCTTGTTTTTAGCCATAGCATCACCACCTTTATTTTCTCTTTTTATCATATCATAGCAGCGTTGGAAAAAACGCCACAAAAAACCCGCCGTGCAATCGAATGCAAAGCGGGTTTTGATTATCGTTTGTTCTTAATGGATTTCGCAACATCTGCAACATCGCCTATCACTGCAATAAGTTCATCGATTGGCAGCTTGAGATAATAACTGTAATCACTGTACGTAGCCATTGATAGGCGCACACATATCTTTCGCAGATCCGCTATCACATCGAGAGTTATTCCTCGCCGAAAAAATACGCCTGAACTCTCCTTGCAACGCTCGCCGCATCTTTCATGGGGAGTTTCTTGAGAAGTTCGATGGGAATCTCAGCTACTCTCGCTGTCATTAACATACAGAATTCGGGATCCATCTCCTTAACAGGAGCAACATTGCCTGTCTTGTTGAACTCCTTGCTGACAGCACAGAGATCCTCTCCGGTTGCGTCGTCGAGGCAACCAAGATCAATACCGTGGAAAGTCTCGTCTTCGAAGCTGAGCGGCTTTGAGAAGGCTATGATATTAGCGTTTTTGTTGCCCTTGGGAATGGGGTCGGTGATCAGATAGTTCTTTTCCTTATCCATATATACCTCCATCAACAGAGTGAGCGGGATTTAGCCAGCATATCAACGCCGTTTACCTTGTAAACCGTGTTGATCTTATCGAGTTCAACGGCACTCTTTCCGTTAAGCTCAAGCATATAGTAAAGAATTTCAAGCTTTACAGATGAGTTCGTCGGGGATCCCTGCTTCATTGAACCGCCTGTAAATCCTTTGAACAGACCTCTGACAACGACTCTGATGCCTTCAAAATCAAGACCGAGTGTAGAAAGTACCTGTTTGGACGCTCGCAGTGTCAGATCTACAACCTGATTCGGGGTGGCAAGCTCGAACATATCTGTATCGAGATTGCGAAAAGGTATTTCCATTTCGATAGCAGCAAACTGTCCAACGGTAGGGACATCAATCTCACCAAGAACGCCAGCCCCGCTTATTGTTTCGGTCATAGACTCAAGATCGGGAAGAGTAACTTCATCAGATACACCGATGAGCTTTCTGCCCTTCTTATAGACATTCATCATATTGATCTTGTCGGGAATGTTCTTAGACTTGTTACCTGCCATTATCAATCACCTCCTGCAAGCGCTGACTGCAGAGCCAGCGGATTGAACTCAAATTCGTTCTCGATTACCTCTGTCGGCACATAGGGAGCAAGGTAGGAATGGAACTTGATTGTGCCATCAAGAATGCTTGTTACAGGGTTTTCAGCAATGTTGAACTCAATTCTTGATTCTGCGCAGTAGTCCTGTGCAACGTAGCTGTTGCCGAGAATATTCTCGCTATCAACAAGATTTTCGACAAGACGATAGTTCGTCGGATCGTCCACATTCTGGTGATAAGAAAGAATAAACGAATTCTCTCACCACGAGAAAAAGCGGCGTACAGCAAACCACCTGTCCTTAGGATCGGTCGTTGACGGATATGCAGCAGTATTGTTGCCCCACAGCTTGAATCCATTCATCCAGTTGATAGCTGTAGCTACGCCATAACCATTGATCTGATTTGCCTGCTCTTTATCGAGAAGGACCTCAGTACCGTCAGCAAGACACAGAGCTGTTATACCGAGCGGCTTATTTGACGGAGAAAGATTGGGAACATCTCCGTTATTGGCGTCAGTATATGCTGTAACAGCAGCCGCGAGAGCGCTCAGATAGTAGATTTTATCGCCTACCTTGCCCATAGGCCACAAAGCATAAGCATTTCTGTCATCGACACCCGTCTTTTCCTTTGCTTCCTTCACGGCGTCGTAAGTGAGGGAGTTAACAGTATCATTCTTGTCAGAACTTATGTCAGTGATGGTCTGGCACGAAAAACAACCGTTGATGCTCTCGCATTTTGCCTGAAGAGCAGCTGCAACGACGGGAAGATGAGACCATCCGGGAGCGACGAGTAGTCCGGGAGTCAGACCGAGCTTCGGGAATACCTGACGAAGCACCTCAAGGCCCTTTTCAGCACCAGCTGTAGCGGTGCCGACGATATCCTCAGCAGTAACTCCCTCGGGATTAAGCTTGGTATAAGAAACTGTAAGTTCTCCATCCTCTATATTGGATGCAGTTGTTATCGTCAGATAACCATCATCATCGAACACAGTTGTGTAATCGCTACCAGCTTCGAGTGTGGTTGATGCCATTGTAACTACGAGTGTTGCAGCCAGAATGCCAGCTACGCTGATCTTACCGACATGCTTACTTACTGCTACAGTTTCATCACTTACAACAGTTACATGAGCAGTGTTGTCGGGATCCAGTACGTTGATCAGAATGATAGGAGCGATGTTATGTACCTTAAAGCATGCAGAGATACTCTGACATAACGTATAACTCTTGAAATCATCACTGTAGCCGACCTTTTCAACAGCCTCCGCATAACTGTAGCAGATCAGCGGTGTGTTTACTGCGGCCTTGGGATCCTTAGCCAGATTGATCGGCGCTGTACCGAATATTACCTGTAATCCTGCCGTTCCTTCGATGGGAACAGTAAGGCTAGTGGGCTTTTCGGTAACGTATACACCATGCTTATACGCCATTGTTTGCCTCCTTAATGTAATTTTTTACTGTATTGTAGTAGCCGAACAGTGCTGTACCGGGTGTCCGTACTGCTCGGCGTGCCTTCGGGAACTCAGCGAGATCCACAATGAGAGAAGTTACCGTAGGGCATTTCTCGGCAAAATCGTGGATAGACTGAGGCATATGCTCCTGAAAAGCAGTGTTTTCACGGACTACGCCCGGGATGGTAGGTCCGCAATATATCAGTGTTTTCACGGATTTTGGGAACTTTTTCTTCATGCGAGATCATCCTCTCTTATGAGTGTAGGTGCATTCACCTTGAATTCAACGCCACCGAAATAATATGGATAATTATCCTCTTCGGTGACAGCGGCGGTAAAGCCTCCGTCCTCATCGACTGGAAATACGCCGATATAAGGGTACTTTGCCAATTGCTGAAATAACATTTCGTGCAGATGCAGAATAGTAAGTTGGCCCTGATTCGCCTTATTATCATCATAGATGCAAAATATCACACGCACGGTTATAGACCGTGGATCCGAAGTAAAACTGCCTGTCCAGTCCATGACCTTGGGCATAATGTAAGGAGGAGACGGATATTCGCTGGGGAGTGATTCTGTGGTGCTTTCAACAAGCGGAAGCTCCTGCTCATATATCGCAGGGGCCACAAACGAGCCGTCGGGCCGAGGCAGCAGTTCGCTGTTATACAGTTCTGCAAGGTATGTGGCAAATTCATGTAAGAATGTCTGTGGTGTCATGATGCCTCCTTTGCAGCTTTGGCAAGTCTTTTACCGATCTGTTTATATGCCTGATCCAGCAGCATTTGTTGAACTTCTGGGGCAATAAGGCCATAAACTCGCTTCTCGTCACCCAGCATTCTAGTTACGCCGTGCGAATATAGAGTCCTGATAGGCAATCTTGCCTGACCTTTACGCTCGGCGATAGTGGTATGTCCACTCTGAAACTTTACAATAAATGCTTTGATTCCATCTTTTTCTAAGCGTTTCAGGCTATTGATCTTCAAGACTTTAGCTTTAACTATCTCAGGCGGTTCTTCTGCAACTTTAGCAGGATTTGTCTTGAAGTTGATAAGCTCCATAGCCTTACCTTGTGCTGTTATCATAGCATAAGGTTTGCGCTTTGAGGCATTCTGTATCTTCATGACCTTATTGAAGCCTGCATTTCGGACTGCATAAGTTTCCTGAGCTTTTGCAGCAAGCATTTTCCTGCATTCTTTTGCAGTGGCGGTTGCAGCGGAGGCTAAGACCGCCGCTGCTTTATCGCCATTATCTCCGAGTGCCTTCGAGATCTGTTTCAGTGCCTTGTCTGTGTCAAACTCGCAAAGTATCATATTCTGCTCGCTTTCAGTTCAATAGAATACATACCGTCCTCATCAGTGCAGTTGACTACTTTGAACGGTCTGTTATCAAGAGTAAGAAGAGAACCAATCGATGGTTTGGCACCATAATCGGTACTTGCTACGAAAATCAGAATATTGGCTGAATAAATGCCGTCGGTAGCGGCTATTCCAGTGATCTTCGCACGTTCAAGCAGCTCGGCATTATCAATGAGGACACTCATCTCCTTGCCGTTGATGATGTGAATATCACTGAATTCATGATTGTTCATAAATACAGCGTTTACATCTGATCTTAGCTGCTCTTTAAACGTCATTTCTTGCTCCTGTTTCTCCTGCCAAACTGCTGGGGAGTTGTGGTAGCAGTCTCAACCACTTCATCACTGACTTCATCCGCAGGTGTGTCATCATCGGGATTTTCCGTTTCGCTGCCTTCAGCTTCGTCGGATATGCCGTTATCATTGGTTGTATCAACACCATCGTCTGTGTCATCTTCGTTGTTGCCACTATCGGTGATGAGATCGGGATCATCGGTAATCTCACCACTACCGCTGATATATCCCATCTTTACCAGCTTATCGATACCTTCAACTGCAGGTACTGTTTCACCAGGGCGGTATTTCTTACCGCCCACTGTTACTACGCTGTTTGCTATGTACATGACGATCACCCCTGAAGCTTGACATAAACCTCTGCATCAGCAGCTGCTGCATCAGCAGTGGCATATCCAACAAGTACACCGCTGTCGGTAGTGTCAATGTTATCGTTGGTGGAATTGTAATAGAGCTTGTCGCCTGTCTTGATGTCCACGGTTGCCGCCTTGGGCATAACATAGACACCCTCAACCGCAACCGATCCAACAGACTTCGCAGGAATATCAGTTGCCGCAACACCTACTCTTGTGCCGAGGGTAACAATAGCTCCTGCGGAGATTGCTTTGTCAGAGCCATTGGTATAGTCAATTACATCTCCACGCTGCCAGTAAATTGCTCTTGCCATCGTTTGTACCGTCCTTTCTTACAGTGTTACACCGGCGTTCTTGGTGATACCACGGTAATCACGCACTGCGATACCCCAGTCAAGGTAGATATCCCACGTGAATCCGAGAACACCAGGTGCTTCCATGCGTCTTACTGTGGGTGTCTCAACACCGTTAAGGTAATCGACCTGAATACCCTTAGCGGAGTAAGGATCTGCAACGATGAACCACGGACACGCACCGTTACCTGCCAGTGCATTAAGCACAGGAGACTGTACAACAGTGATGGGATAGTTGTACAGAGGGTTGATATCGTTGTTTGAGCTGCCTGTAGCCTGTGTGGATCCGAAGAGTACGGCCAGGTCGAACTCGTAACCCATAGGTACAACAAGATACTTCGGTGTCATATAGATCGGATCTCCGAAGGGATCAGTCTGCTTCTGCATCTGGAGGATAGCCGCCTGAATAGAAGCCTGATTAGGTTTCTCAGCGCTTGCCATAAGGTTCTTGTGATCGGTGTGGAAAAGTGTCTTTCCGTCATAAATGGTGCTGTTGTTATAGAGCGCTGTATACACCTGCTTGTCGATGGTCTTTTTTGCCGATACAGCATATAGTCCAGGAACCTTGGTGATAAATCCGATATCATCATTGACAAACGCCTGGCGAGTCATAGAGAACTGGCGGCCATAGGTGTCAAGCTTTCTCTGAGGCAGATCCTGAGTGGAAGGAGTACTGCTCTTCAGCTCACCATTTTCGGGTACTATCA
>JAZKZL010000252.1:0-29146 GCA_045612645.1 Oscillospiraceae bacterium | reverse complement strand
TCAGGTGTAACAGGTCTTAAGACTCACCAGCAGAAGATGGACGTTATCGGTAACAACATCGCTAACGTAAATACAACAGGCTACAAGACCAGCGTTGTAACATTCTCTGACGTATATTATCAGACCAAGAAGTCTGCAAGCGGCACCACCGCAACTCTTGGCGGTACCAACCCCAGACAGATCGGTTACGGCGTTCAGATGAACACCACCACTCCCAACATGACCCAGTCCGGCTTTACTTTCTCCGACAGCATCTATGATATGGCTATCGACGGTGAGGGTTTCTTCCAGCTGATGGACGGCGCAGGTAATCTGTTCTACACAAGAGCAGGTATCTTCAATGTTGACGAGCAGGGTTATCTTGTTGACGCAAACGGTTATCACGTTCTCGGTGTTTCCGGCGATGCTACAAATCAGCCCGCAGGCTCTGAGATGATCCGTATCACAGTTCCCCAGACAGAGGCTAAGTGTTCTTCTTCCACAAAGGAAGTAAACGGCGTGGATCTCACCATTTCCGTTTCCTCTCCCTCCGACAATACAGATATGTCTGTAACTTTCACAAACAGTGAATTCCCCTACGCTACATATGCAAACGGCATTCTCAATATCTTCTTCAACATGAATAATCAGTATGAATCTGATGATCTGTTCGAGGCTGAGATCCAGAAGGCTATCGCAGCAGGCGGCGTTGAGCTTCCCGATGATGTTGAGCTGAAGTTCGAGTTCGCAACCATCCCCGACGATCCCTCCTCCAAGACTGCGTTCAACAGCTTCAATGCATGGACTGCAACTACTACAGAGGCTTCCGGCGAGTATGTTTATCGTAACGCTACTACTCAGGAAGTAGAGGCTATCATCGGCTTCAAGGGCGAGGATGACGCTCTCGACGGTAAGAACGTAACTCTGAAGTACACAGAAGGCGATACAGCTGAAACAACTGCAACATATGCAGACGGTGTTTGGACCATCAACATGAACCAGAACACCACAGCTGCTGAGATCACCAAGGCTATCCAGAAGGAGATCGCAAACAGACCTGATGACGATATCGCTCCCCTCAGCTGCACAAAGTTCGTTGCTCCCGCTGCTGACGCTGACAAGGCTACCGCATTCAACGGCAAGTCTGTTGCTCTCGATTGCGGCGTAAGCTCCGTAAGCTTCAAGGCTGCTGCTACTGAGTCCGGTGAATACGCAAACAACTACAAGATCACATTTGCATATTCCGCAAGTTATGGCAACACAAAGGCTGTCTGGGATGAGAACAACCTCACTCTAACAGTATGCAACGATACCACACAGGATCAGCTGCAGGAGGCTATCAACGCTGCTGCAAACGGAGATCCCAAGAAGCTCATCAGCATCTCCGGCCTTGAGGATGTTCTGGGCGTTGCTCAGGAATACGAGGCTCCCGATGGAACAACTATCGCAGCAGTTGCTGCTACAGCTCCCATGAACCCCGCAGCAAGAGAGGCGTTCTTCGGCGGCAACCCTGCTATCTCCCTCGGCGGCGGTAAGGACAGCTTCTACACAGAGGTTGCTAAGTTCCTCACCACCTTTAACCTGACAGACGGCCGCACAGGCGCTGATCAGAGCTATAAGGATCTTGAGAATGTTACTGTTCAGGCTGACGGTACCATCATCGGTTACCACGCTGTTCACGGCGACATGGTACTCGGCAGAATCGATATCGCAACATTCGACAACCCCAACGGTCTTTCTCAGGCAGGCGGCACCATGTTCCAGACCACAGTAGCTTCCGGCGATGCTAAGGTTGCTATCGCAGGCGGCGACGGCGCTGGCGAGGTAGTTGCAGGCGCACTGGAAATGTCCAACGTAGACCTTTCTCAGGAGTTCACAGATATGATCACCACTCAGAGAGGCTATCAGGCTAACTCCAGAGTTATCACCACTTCCGATACAATGCTTGAGGAGCTTCTGAACCTCAAGAGATAATTTCACTGCTGAGTGAATTATGAACTGAAATAACGGCTGCCCCCGTCTTTCGGGGCGGGGGCAATGCTGTTTCAGAGGTAAAATTATGATATTTCTTACAAAGCTTGACGGTAAGCAGTTTCTTCTGAACGAGCAACTGATAGAGACCGTCACAGAAACTCCCGATACGGTTATCGTATTGTCAAACGGGCATAGCTATATCGTCCGTGAGAGCATGAAGGAGCTTCAGACAAAAATACTCGAATACAACAGGAATCAGCGGCGGCGTATGTTAAGACACAGAGATGCCAATGAAGAGCCTTTGACATAAACGGATGAGCGAACGCTCCCGAGACAATATATTTACTAACAGAAAAGCGAGGGATATATTTTGAATATTTCACTTATTGTAGGTTGGGTTATATCTATCGGTCTGGTACTGTATGGTATCTTTGACGGAGGTAAGATCAGCGACTTTATCGATCCGCCTTCACTGGCTATCACCTGCGGCGGTACGGTAGGATGTCTGGTTGCCTCTTTCCCGCTGTCTTATCTGGCAGGCGTACCCAAGAAATTCGGTATGGCGCTGCTTCCCAAGAAGTATAAGCCCGAAAAGTACATAGATGAGATCGTAGAGTATGCGAAGATCGCAAGAGGCCGTGGTCTGCTGGCTCTGGAAGAGAGCGCCAACAACTGTAAGGATCCTTTCATGAAGTCTGCGCTCATGCTCATCGTTGACGCAAACGATGCAGATAAAGTTCGCGGAATGCTGGATGACGCTATCAGCTTCATGGTTGAGCGTCACGAAAACGGACGTGCTTTCTTTGAAAAGGGCGTAGGTATCTTCCCTGCGTTCGGTATGCTGGGTACACTGGTTGGTCTGGTAAACATGCTGGCTACTATGGACTCCAATCCTGACGGTCTTGCATCGGGTATGGCGACAGCCCTTATCACCACATTCTACGGTTCGCTTTTTGCTAACGTATTCTTCGCTCCCCTGGCTTCTGCACTGAAGAACACCCATGAGGATGAGCTTCTCTGTATGCAGATAATCGAGGAGGGAGTTCTTGCCATTGCGGCAGGTTCGAATCCCAGATATATCCAGGAAAAACTCGAGTTTATGCTCCCGAAGAACAAGAAAAAGTCCGACGGCGGCGCTAAGTAATAAAAAAATCAAAGAATATTGAAAAAAATCTTATAAAGTATTTGCAAAATCCGCAAATATATGTTACAATAATATAATGGGTATGGTATATTAAGTGTTGCTGTGCCTGTTGAGTGAAAAGGAGGGTGCGTTATGGCTAAATTGCAGAAAAAGCCGCAGGAAAACCATGACAATGACTGGCTTGCCACTTATGGCGACATGGTTACGCTGCTGCTCACCTTCTTCGTAATGCTGTACGCTTCTTCAAGCCTTGATGAACAGAAATGGCAGTACATATATCAGGCATTCCAGTCCCGCGGCAAATATCTGAACGAATATATAGATCATCCCGAGCATACCAAGGATGAGGGCAGCTATGTGCAGGATGATGAACCCAGCAATGCAGGCGGCACAGGTGAAATGCCTCAGAGTTTCGATCAGCTTTATGTTTATCTTTCCGAATATGTTGAGGAAAATCAGATATCCGATCAGGTTTCCGTATCCAAGGATTCAGCACATATCTATATCCAGTTTGACAGCAACGTTTTCTTTGATGGAAACAGCTCTGAGCTTAGGCAGGCAGGTAAGGATATCATAGACGGTATCTCTCCCGGTCTGAAGGCTGTTCGTAATTCTATCCAGCTGCTGACGGTAAGCGGTCATACCGCTGATATCGGTGTATCCGATGTCAATGACTGGGATCTGTCCTCTGCCCGTGCAAGCAGCGTTGTAAAGTACATGGAGTTCAGGACAGTTCTTAACGGATCCAAGTTCAGAGTAAAGGGCGTAGGTCCTTACGAGCCTGTGGCAGATAATGATACTGCCGAGGGAAGAGCAAAGAACCGCCGTGTTGAAATGGTCATCCTGCGAAACGATCTCGATCTTACAGATCCTCAGGTAGTTCAGGATATCCTTAAGCATGACTACAAGCTGTTCACTGACATGGTGGATCCTGATGGCCAGGATAAGGAAGAGACAAAGCTCCCGAATGATTCCGCACAGGGCATTATCAATTCTATTGAGAGCCTGTTCCCGAGCGGCAGCACGGTGAGCAAGACGGACGGAATTACAGGTCCGTTCATTTACGATGAATTTGCAAACTTCATTAAGTCCGAAGATACTGCGGCTGAGGCTGACGGCGGAGACGCTGCGGCAGATGACGCGGAGGCGGACGCAGATGCAGAATAAAAATACACTTAATTATTCCGAGGGGGGATTTCGATGGCTGAAGTTCTGACGCAAGAGCAGATAGACGAAATGCTAAGAAACGTCGCAGCCGGAGCAGCTCCTGTGGTTACTCAAAAAGAGGAGGAGAAGATCAAGGAATACGACTTCCGTGCTCCCAAAAAGTTCACGAAAGAGCAGATCAAGATTCTTGACAGCATCTTTGAGAACTATGCACGTCTTATGTCGTCTTACCTTACGGGTCTGCTCAGACTCTACTGCAGGGTAACGCTCGTCAACATCGAGGAGCAGCGTTACAGTGAATTCAACAACGCACTTCCCGATTACGTTATGATGGGCATGGTCGATATGGGCATCGCCAATGACGAGGTCAGTGAGACCAATGTTATCGTTCAGGTATCCAATGCGATCACTTATACAATGATCGACAGATTGCTTGGCGGTAAGGGTGAGTATCGTGATGTCAACCGTGATTTCACCGAAATTGAAATAACTATCATGAACGACGTAATGGCTTCCTTTGCAAAGCTGCTTCAGGAGCCTTGGTCGATGCATATTGAGCTTACTCCCAAACTGATCGGCATTGAGACAAATTCCCGTGTGGTACAGACGATAGGCCACGAAGATACGGTTATCATCGTAGCTCTTGAGGTCGAAATAAACGGTGTTAAATCCATCGTTTCCGTTTGTATCCCAGCTATCAATCTTGATGAGATCATGGGCAAGTTTATACCCCGTTACTCCTCCACAAAGCGCAAGACTGATGCGCACCGCGAGGCAGAACGCCGTGACAGCATCATGTCAGGTATCAGCACTACTGATCTTGATATCACAGCAGTGCTGGGAGAGATAAATCTCGACCTGTACGAGGTGCTTACGCTTCAGGTGAATGACGTTATTCCGCTCGGCAAGAACATTAATACCAATGTTCAGGTCAGAGTAGGCGGCAAGCCCTGGTGCGATGGCAAGATGGGAACGTATAATAATAAAAAAGCTATTATGATAGATAATTTTATTCAGAATTGAGGTATGATAACTGATGGCAAACGAATTGGATACAAACGTTGAATTCAGCACATACGAAATAGACGCAGTCGGTGAGATACTTAATATAAGTATGGGCGCTGCTGCTACCGCTGTTTCGGAACTGCTGAACGCAAAGGTCTGGATCACCACGCCTCAGGTAAGTGTGGCAAAGGTCGCCGATCTAAACTACACACGTCTTGAGCCTGCTATCTGCGTTAAGATCGTGTATGTTGCAGGTATCACGGGCGTGAATATGATGGTGCTGAAACAGGATGACGTTCAGATGATCCTGAATCAGCTGATGGGTAATCCGCTGGTGATCTCGCCTGATTTTGAGTTTGATGAGCTGAATATCAGTGCGGTTTCCGAGGTAATGAATCAGATGATGGGTGCTTCAGCAACCGCTCTGTCAGACCTTCTCGGAACCTCCGTGGATATTTCCACACCTACTCCTTACATAATCGAAAAGACAAACTTCTGCGAGCTTTCGGAGCTAAGCCCCGAGGAGACAATCGTAGCAGTAACCTTTAACCTTAACGTTGACGGAGTAATGAACAGTGAGTTCATGTCCATCATGTCGGTAGAGCTTGCAAAGACTCTTTCGGGCAAGATGATCGAGAGCTTCCAGCCCGATCCCGAACCTGAGCCTGAGCCTGAGCCTGCTCCGGCACCTGCTCCCGCAGCTCCTGCGGCAGCGCCTGCAGCGGCTCCCGCACCTGCAGCACCGATGGCGGCAGCTCCCGCTGCAATGCCGCCTCAGCAGATGTATCAGGCACCGCCTCAGCAGATGGCTTATCCGCCACAGGGCGCTTACGGATACCCGCCACAGTACGCAGCTTACGGCGCTTATCCTCCACCTGTTCCTCCTGTCAACATCCAGAACGCACAGCTTCATCAGTTTGATAATGTTGATTTCGGACTTCCTACCGATCAGCAGGACAACCTGAAGCTCCTGATGGGCGTTCCGCTGGAGATCTCCGTTGAGATCGGCACGGCAAAGCGCAAGGTCAAGGATATTCTGGATTTCACACAGGGAACTATAATTGAGCTTGAGCGTCAGGCAGGCGCTCCCGTCGATGTAGTGGTCAACGGTAACCTGATCGCCCGCGGCGATGTAGTGGTTATCGATGATAACTTCGCAGTAAGAATTACCGAAATCGTGAAATCAAAGTTCATGGATAGTCTTGGTAAAGAATAAAATTAATATACAATCAAAATTAATACATTCAAGGAGATATAGTAATGGACAAGAAGATCTTATTAGTTGACGACGCGGCTTTCATGAGAATGCTTATCAAGGATACACTCACAAAGAATGGTTACACAAATATCCTTGAGGCAGCAGACGGCGCTATCGCATGCGATGTTTACGCATCCGAGAAGCCTGACCTCGTTATCATGGATATCACGATGCCCAATAAGACCGGTATCGAAGCACTGAAGGATATCAAGGGCTCCGATCCTATGGCTAAGGTTGTTATGTGCTCCGCTATGGGTCAGGAAGCAATGGTAGTTGAAGCCATCAAGCTCGGTGCGCTCGACTTCATCGTAAAGCCTTTTAAGCCTGACAGAATTCTTCAGACTGTCAAGAAAGTCCTCGGCTAATCAATAATTCACCAAGGCGGGGGAACATCATATCCCGCCTTTTGGTTTTTCGCAGAAGGAAAATATATCCGATTTTTTTGGGGAAAGGAGATGCGTTTTGCAATACTTTCAGATGATAATGGCGCTTATCGGCGTGCTTGCGCTGGTGTTCGCGCTTTTCTGGCTCATGAAGAAGCTCAATAAGCACGTCATGGTTTCGGACAGCCGCAATATGAAGATACTGGAGCGCATCAATCTCGGCCCCGATAAAATGCTGCTGCTCGTAAGCATCTGTGGCAGATGTATGGTGCTTGGAGTGACAACGAACCACACTGAGAAGATCTGCGAGCTTGAAGAAACAGAGGAGGAGCTGACTCAGCTTGCTGATGGAAATCCCTCCCTTAGCGATAGCTTTAAGATCGTTCTCGGAAATATGATGAATAAGAATAAATAGGAGGAGCGGATTTGATTAAAGATCTGATCAATTCGGATAAGAAGCTCGTTGTGAGATTTGTCGTTTCGCTGCTCCTGTGTATTGCACTCACCGCAACCTTTTTCGGTGTGACCGCACTGGCGGAAACTGTCGAAGCGGATGCCGCAGGAACTGCGGAATCGGGGCTGCAGGCAGGCGATTATCTTGACACCGATCCATCGTATGTTGACGATGACGTAGGCTCGTCCGTGCTTCAGGAACTGGTGGGAGTGGACGCTTCCCAGCCACTGGAGGTAATACTTCTGGTAACACTGCTGGCGCTGGCACCCTCTCTGCTTATCATGATGACCTGCTTCACCCGCATAATCATTGTGTTGAGCTTTCTCAGAAGTGCGATGCAGACTCAGACCACACCGCCTAACATGGTGCTTATCGGTATGTCTCTGCTGCTGACATTCTTTATCATGGCGCCTGTTTTCGGCGAGATAAACGAGGTGGCTTATCAGCCCTACGTCAATGATGAGCTGACAACGCAGGAGGCACTTGAGGCTGCAACCGTACCCATCAAGAGCTTTATGCTCAAGCAGACAAGCAACGATGATCTTGACTTCTTCATAGAGCTTGGTCATATTGAGGAGCCTGAGGGCGGTTTCACAGAGGAATACATACAGAACGATCTGAGCCTTACAGTCGTAATGCCCGCATTTATGATAAGCGAGCTGAAGCGTGCTTTCCAGATAGGTTTCCTGCTGTTCATACCATTCCTTGTTATAGACCTGGTAGTCGGCTGTACGCTGATGTCCATGGGTATGATGATGCTGCCGCCTGCGATGATCTCGATGCCGTTCAAGATACTGGTATTCGTGCTGGCAGACGGATGGAATCTGCTTATAGGCTCTATAGTTTCCAGTTATAATTGGTAGCTGCTCAGGAAAGGAGATGAGATAAGTGACCCAGGATCTCGTTATGGAGATAATGAGGGAAACGGTAATGCTTGCGTTCAAGCTGGCGTTGCCTGTTCTTCTCGTTGCAATGATCGTCGGATTGGTCATCGCCATATTACAGGCAGCGACGCAGATACACGAACAAACGCTGTCCTTTGCGCCTAAAGCGATATGCGTAGGACTTGCGCTGTTTTTCCTCGCTCCTTGGATGACATCAGAGTGCCTGGATTTCATAAGTTTCATCTTTGAAAAGATTCAACAGATCCCGATAACGTGAGGAAGCTGCCGTGTCAGAGATTTGGGAAATCATTCAGACGAATTTCATCGTCATAATCATGGTCCTGACCAGAGTGAGCGGTATCTTCACATTCAATCCGATATTCGGACGTCAGAATGTTCCGCAGTTCGTTAAGGCGGGCGCATCGATAATGCTGACGCTTGTGATGGTAGCGGGCGGCGGCATGGATTATACGCTTCCTACAGGCTTGTTCCCGTTCCTTTTCGATATGTTCAAGGAACTTTTGGTGGGTGCCGTGCTTGGTCTGTTCGTGAATATCATGCTCACGGTATTTGCGCTTGCGGGTGAGATCGTGGATATGCAGCTTGGCCTTGCCATGGCGAGAAGCTACGATCCAACTTACGGTACTGTCGGTTTATCCACAAAGATCTTCGATTACTGGTTTGTACTTTATTTCTTTGCGGTGGGCGGACATCTTTCGTATATCGAGCTGTTTGCCATATCTTATGAAACGATACCGATCGGCTTTGAAAGCTTTGATATAAATATTGCATACATACTTGTAAGCTACTTTGAAACAGTATTGACTCTCGGTGTAAAGCTTGCGATGCCTGTTATGGCGGCATCACTGGTGACCGAATTCTGCATTGGCGTAATGATGAAAGCCGTGCCGTCGATACATGTGTTTGTGGTGAATATTCAGATCAAGCTGCTTGTAGGATTCGTGGTGCTTACCGCAAGCTGCGGAGCAATATCCGAATTCATGGGCAGGCTTATGAGCATCATGTTTGAGAATCTTCACGGTCTTGTGGACAGCATGACGCTCTAGCTGAGATATTGATGTTTCTGCGTGAAAGGGCGGTGGCGATTTGGCAGGCGAAGATAAAACCGAAAAAGCCACGCCGAAAAAACGTGATGATGCACGAAAAGAAGGCGATGTACTCCAGAGTAAGGAGATAGTTATCGCCGCTTCGGTTCTGGGACTGTTTGCGGCAATGCGTCTGCTGATGGGCTTTGTTACAGAAACGGTGCTTGCTTATTCCACATCAGTTTATGCAAATGTAGGCACTTATGAAGTTAATCAGGATACATATATCCCTATTTTTGTGAATGTAGCAACGGTAGCGGTAATGACTATCGGCCCGATATGTGCTGTTGCGCTGCTGCTCGGTATAATACCGACTTTGGCACAGACCAAGGGCTTGTTTACCATGAAGGCTCTGCAGCCGAAGTTCTCCCGTCTGAGTCCGCTTTCGGGTATAAAGAAGATGTTTTCCCTGCAGTCGATAGTGGGTATCTTAAAGGGACTTATCGAAGTCATCGTTATCGGCTATGTGATATACAATGAGGTGGCGGAAAGGCTACCGATATTCATTTCGCTGATGAATGCAGGCGTCATGCAGGCGGGCGCATATATCATGCTCAGTATATACGATCTGGTCATGCTGATATGCATACTGCTGGTGTTTGTGGCGGCTGCCGACTATCTGTTCCAGTGGTGGCAGTTTGAAAAGAAGCTTATGATGTCCAAGCAGGAAGTCAAGGATGAATATAAGCAGACCGAGGGTGACCCGCAGGTCAAGAGCAAGATCAAGGCAAGACAGCGCCAGATGGCGATGTCACGAATGATGCAGGAGGTTCCCAAGGCGGATGTCGTTATCCGTAACCCTACGCATTACGCGGTTGCGCTAAAATACGATCAAGATGCTAACCGTGCGCCGCAGGTCGTGGCAAAGGGCAAGGATTATATCGCTCTGCGCATCGTAAAGATAGCGGAGGAGAACGATGACTACTGCATTGAGGATCCGCCTCTTGCACGAACTCTGTACAGCACCGTGGAGCTGGGCCGAGAGATACCTGTTGAGCTTTACAATGCTGTGGCAGAGGTATTGACTATCGTATATAAGGCAAAGAACAAAACGCTTCACGCTTAAAAGTTAAATTCCGACAATAATATACAATTTGTAATTAAATATAGATACAGGATTATATACTAAATGTTATTTTTCGACAAATTATTACAGAAAGGGGAGAGGAAGATTTGATAAAAAAACTGCTCAGTAATTCACTGGTACTGTTTGTTATCTTTATCGTTCTCGCGATCATCATTCCGCTCCCTTCATGGCTGCTGGATTTTCTGATCCTTGTAAACATAGCACTCAGCCTTGTTATTCTCGTTATGACCATGTTCATCAAGGAGGCGCTGGAATTCTCGGTATTCCCGACAGTGCTGCTGATGACAACGGTATTACGATTGTCGCTGAACATATCCACCACAAGAGGTATCCTTTCAAGCGGTTATGCAGGCGAGGTAATCGAGGCATTCGGTAACTTCGTAATGGGAGGCGACGCTATCGTCGGCTTCCTGATATTCATAATCATAGTTTTGGTAAACTTCATCGTAATCACAAAGGGTTCTGAGCGAGTATCTGAGGTTGCTGCCCGTTTTACACTGGACGCTATGCCCGGTAAGCAGATGGCTATCGACGCTGACCTGAACTCAGGTCTGATAAACGAAGAACAGGCAAAGCTCAGGCGTTCCAATATCCAGCGTGAAGCGGATTTCTACGGCTCCATGGACGGTGCTACGAAGTTCGTTAAGGGTGATGCGATCATGTCCATCATCACTACGCTTGTAAACCTTATCGGCGGTATGATCATCGGTATGATCCGTGACGGCGGCGACTTCATGAGCATCCTCAACACCTACTCCCTTGCAACTGTAGGTGACGGTCTTTGCTCACAGATCCCTGCGCTGCTGATATCCGTTGCCACAGGTATGATAGTTACCCGTGCGGCAAGTCAGGACAGCCTGATGAACGATGTGAAGTCCCAGTTCACTGCACAGCCGTTCGTTCTGCTTATTGCAGGTATGGTAATGATCGTAATGATGCTCATTCCCGGATTCCCCACATTTGTCTGCCTTATTCTCGGTGTGCTGCTTATCGTGGCTGCCGTATTCCTTGACAGAAACAAGAAAAAGATGGCAGAGCTGGAGCTTGCCCAGCGTGCAAAGGAAGAGCAGCGTGAGCTTGAAAAGGCGAACAGCGCTGATAACGACTACTTCCGTGATATCGACAACGTGTTCAAGCTGCTGAATGTGGAGCCTATTGAGATGGAGTTCGGCTATTCGCTGCTGCGTCTGGTTGACGAAAAGAGCGGCGGCAACTTCATCGAGCGTGTGGTAATCTTCCGTAAGCAGTTTGCGCTTGACATGGGCATGGTAATCCCGTCTGTAAGAATGACGGATAACCCCGAGATCAACCCTAACCAGTACATAATCAAGATAAAGGGCGAGGAGGTAGCACGAGGCGAGATCCTTGTGGACCACTATCTCGCGCTTGACAGCGGCGATGTCACCGCTCAGGTGGATGGTATCGATACCGTAGAGCCTGCTTTCGGACTTCCCGCTAAGTGGATCAGCGAGGACAAGAAGATCATGGCAGATGTTGCAGGCTACACGCTTATCGACCCTGTTTCTGTTATGATAACCCACTGGTCAGAGATAATGAAGCATTATGCGCATGAGCTGCTCTCCCGGCAGGATGTCAACACAATGGTCGAAAATGTCAAGAAAACTAACCCGATCGTTGTCGATGATCTAATACCTAAGGTAATATCTGTCGGATATTTACAGAAAGTATTGTCGAATCTTCTCAAAGAGGGCATTCCGATACGAGATCTGGAGACCATTCTGGAGACTCTCGGTGATCATGCAAACGTTTTGAAGGATATGGATATCGTGACCGAGTATGTGCGTCAGGCTCTTAAGCGTACCATTACAAGGCGCTTTGCCGAGGCGAACTCCCTCAGAGTCATCACGCTTGATACTCAGATAGAGGATATGATAGTAAGCTCGGTGAAGAAATCTGATCAGGGCAGCTATCTTGCAATGTCTCCCGATATAATTCAACAGATAGTTAACGTTACCAACCGAGAGATCGATAAGATCAAGGATGTTATACCCACAGTTATAATTCTTACTTCGCCTGTTGTGCGTATCTATTTTAAGAAGCTGACGGATCAGTTCATCCCGAACATCACCGTGCTTTCCTACAGTGAGATAGACGCAGCGGCGCAGATACAGGCTATAGGCAACATTTCACTCAGCCCCGCTATGGTGTGACGATGAGCAAAGGAGGTGCGGACGATGAACAACAGCACTGCTGTGTTACTGGATTCATATCTGAATACCCGTGATGAGGCGATACGCAATGAGATCGTTCTCAAAAACATGGGACTTGTCCGCAGCTGCGCCCTTGCACTTCGTAATATGTATGTCAAGTTTGGCGATGTTGACGATGTGGTGAACGAGGGCGTGATAGCGCTGATGGAGGCAATCGAGACCTTTGATCCCGAAAAGGGCGCAAAGTTCGAGACCTACGCAACGCTGAAGATCAGAGGTGCCATCATCGACTATGTGCGCCGTCAGGACTGGATACCAAGAAGTGTGCGCAAATTCGCCCGTGACCTTGACAAGGCCAACAGTTCATTGTATAATCAATATAACAGGATGCCCACCACCGAGGAGCTTGCCGAGTACATGGAAATGTCTGAGGAAAAGCTGCTGAAGCTGATGGCAGAGGCCTCCTGCATGGTGACCATATCCTTTGACGAGCTGCTTTATGAGGATAACTTCAGCGAGCCTGCCTCAGCAGGTGAAGCCACAGACGCGGGCGTTCTCAGGCAGGAATGCCGCAGAGTTATCGCAGAGGCGATAGAATCTCTGAAGGAAAAGGAACGTCAGGTCATCACGCTATACTATTTTAAGAGCATGAAATATTCCGATATTGCAAAGGTTCTCGGTATTTCGGAGTCAAGAGTGTGTCAGATCAACACAAAGGCTACTCTTACTCTCAAGACCATTTTAGAGCCGTATATAAAAGGAGGTAACAAGTCTTGAACAGAGGTTTTTACTATGCTGCCAACGGCATGATTCTGAATCAGCGCAAGCTGGACGCTATCGGCAATAATCTTACCAATATGTCCACTGCGGGCTACAAGGCTGATACCATTCTCACTCAGAGATTTGATGAGGCTATGATACTTGTAGAGCATCGTGAGAAGCTCTCGGGTACATTCGGTCACACATATGTTGATACATCCTACACGAATCTTGAGCAGGGAAGTCTGGAGTTCACCGAAAGTCCCTTTGATGTGGCTATCAACGGAAATGTATACTTCAATGTCGCTGCTTATAACGGCGAAACCATGCTGACAAGAAACGGTCAGTGGGAGATGGATGACGAGGGCTACCTCTGCCTTTCCAATTCGGGACGCATTCTCGGAGAAAACGGCGAGATCTTTGTTGGAAACAAGGATTTCACCATCGCTGTTGACGGCACTATCTATCAGGATGGTCAGGTGGTTGACCGTCTGATGCTTTCCTACATAGATCCCGAGGGCAATATCGACAAGTTCGGTGCAAATCTGTTCACCTCTGTTGATGTGGCGGATCTCCCCGAGGGTGAGAAGTTTGATATTATTCAGGGAGCATACGAGCGCTCCAACATCGATCTCAACTATGAGATGACCATGATGATGAACGCGAATCGTCTTTATGAGGCTTCCAGTGCAATTCTGAAGCTGATGGATTCCATGAACCAGAAGGCAAGCACTCAGATCGCAAAGCTCGGCGGCTGATGAGATAAAGGAGTAAGTTATGAATATAGCATTCCATACAGGCAAAACCGCCATGATCGCTCAGGCACAGGCACTGAACGTTTACGGCAACAATATCGCAAACATCAACACCGTGGGATATCAGACCATCCGCCCCTCTTTTGCAGATACTCTGTATTCCGTTCAGCGCAGTACCGAGCCTGAATGGCAGACAGGTCACGGCGCATATATCCAGAAAACAGACCTGATGTTCTCTGAAAGCTCGCTGTACTATACAGACAGACCTCTTGATTTCGCTCTGCCGAATGAGGGATTTTTCGCCGTGCAGGATCGTTTCGGCGATGTGAACTACACCCGTGACGGCTCCTTCTCCATGACTCAGGCAGAGACAGGCGAGTGGTATCTTGTGAGCGGATCGGGCGAATATGTGCTGGATTACGACGGAAACGCTATCGTTGTTCCCTTTAATGACGAGGGTACAGTTGCAGACTACGATGAGCTTGCAGGTATGATCGGCGTATTTGAGTTCGAGAACGTGTATGGTCTTGAAGCTGCAGGCACAAACCGTTATGCAGCTACCGAGAGATCAGGCGCAGTAACCGCAAATCCCGAGCTTGATAAGCTGCAGGGCGTGCTGGTGACATCCAATGTTGAGCTTTCCACTCAGATGGTAAAGCTGATCGAGACACAGCGTGGATATCAGATAAGCTCAAGAGTAGTAACCACATCCGATGAGTTTACAAGAATAGCAAACAATCTGCGTTGATAGCAGCGGTATTTTGTTTCATGGTAAGGGAGTGATAGTATGCTGAAGAATTATGACGATCTTTCTCCTGTGGCGATCGACTGCCTGAAGGAGATCGGTAATATAGGCTCAGGCAGCGCTGCAAATGCTCTGTCAACTATGCTGGGAAAGAACGTTATCATGCGTGTTCCTGATGTAAGCGTTATGGATTATCAGGAGGTAATCGACCGCATGGGCGGCCCTGAAAAGGTAATAACGGGTATACTAGTCCACCTTGAGGGAGATATCTCGGGCATGATCATGTTCCTGCTGGAGGACAGCTTCGCGAAGGTGGTGCTTGCTACATTCCTGCAGGCGGAAAATGTATCGGTAATGACGCTTGATGAAACTCAGCTCTCTGTTATCCGTGAGATGGGTAACATTATGGCGGGCAGTTATCTTTCCGCGCTCTCTCAGCTGACGGGTCTTACCATTGATATGAGCGTTCCGTCTATGACTGTAGATATGCTCGGTGCAATAATGAGCGTTCCCATCATTGAGTTTTCCGAGGTGGGAGATAAAGTGCTGTTTATCGACGACGGTTTTGTCATTGATGGTGTGGATATCAAATCCAATATCATCCTTATTCCGGAGATGGCATCTCTGGCAACTCTTATGAAAAAGCTTGGTGTAATGTAATGGGAAATCTGACAGTCGGAATATCCGACCTTAAAACCTGCAGGGCGCCCGATGTGCTGGTCACTTATGCGCTTGGCTCCTGCATCGGTATATGCGTAGTGGATGAGCTGGCGGGGATCGGCGGCTTATCACATATAATGCTGCCCGACAGTACTCAATCTCTCAGCGGCAAGGATATGCCTATGCGCTTTGCGGATACGGCTGTTCCGATGCTGATAGATCAGCTTGTGGGAATGGGAGCAAGCAAAAGCAGATTGAAAGCAAAGATCGCAGGCGGCGCAGTTATGTTCGCCACTGCAAATGATCGCTTCAATATCGGTGAGCGTAATATAGTTGCGGTTACGGAGGCGCTCAAAAAAGCAAACATCCCCATCGTAGCAAAGGATGTGGGACTTGATTACGGACGCACCGTGTTCTTCTATCCCGAAACGGGAATCATGGAGGTCAAGGCTGCGGCTAAGGGAACTAAACAATTTTGATATCCGCTTGTGTTGCAGGCGGATATTCTGTTTTTATAAACAAAAACAGCACCAATAACGGTGCTGTAGTTTATTCATAATGAGGTGTCGGATCATTAGTCAGACCGAGCAGATAATCCGCACTTACACCATAATAACGGGCAAGGGTGATGATGTGGCGCACAGGTATCTCCTGCGCATATTTGGGATTAGTGCTTTCGTACTTGGCGATCTGCTGCTGTGTAGTCTGAAGAAGCTCGGCAATATCGGTCTGTTTCAGCTTGCGCTGGCTTCGTATCGATTTTAAAATAAAAGGTATAGAATTTATCTCCATTTGCACCTCCATCCTCTCTTGATTAAATTATACATCTGATAGCATGTCTTGACAAACACCCCAAAAGGTGTTATAATCATATTAACACCTTAAAAGATTTATATACATTCTTAAAGGTGGTAATTGAGGAGGTAATATTATGAGTTTGAATTGTATGTATCATGACAATAGACCTGCAGTGGCGCAGTGCGTTGTGTGTGGAGTAGGTCTTTGTAAGGAGTGCGCCGAAAAATACGAGACTACCGTATGTAAGAAGTGCGCTTCGCAGGTGCAGAATGATGAGCAAAAAAGTATACGCAGACGTTTCATATATATTTGCGTTGCGTTTGGCTTGTTCGCAGTGATCGGCGTTGTGTCTTTGCTTTTGTCATTTGTGACTTTGAATTTTGCCGATGGATTTGAAGAGTTGCTTGGCATGTTGTTTCTTGGCTGGGAAATAGCAGGATTGCCATCAGGTTGGAGAGCTGTAAGTAAATTGCATTTGGAAGCATTTCTGGTATTGCCTATCCTGGGTTGGCTGATGTATTTCGTAATAAAGGTGATGCTGGCAGCGTTTGTTGGGTTAATTGCAATGCCGATAGATGTTGTAAAGTACATAATCATGGTGAAAAACAGCAAATAAAATGCAAGAGGCGGAGTTATACTCCGCCTTTACTGTGTTCATATTTGATTGTTTGAGTTAGTCTATACTTTATCAAATCTGCCTATAATTCACAGATGGAATTGTCTAAAAATTATCATAAAAATTCACTTTGCCTATTTACAAAACCGAAGAAATGTGGTACAATATATAAGCAAAATAGAAATACTATGCCTATGTGAAAGCATGACATGGGATTTTCTGATATTATAAGGAGGATAAAACCAATGGCTAGACAAAAGCTTACGATGGATGGTAACAACGCTGCAGGTCACGTTTCCTATGCGTTTACAGACCTCGCTGCAATTTACCCCATCACCCCCTCTTCCGTAATGCCTGAGGTTACCGATTCCTGGGCTACCGCAGGAAGAAAGAACATCTTCGGTGAGACTGTTAAGGTCGTAGAGATGCAGTCCGAGGCAGGTGCAGCAGGTGCTGTTCACGGTTCTCTTTCCGCAGGTGCGCTGACAACTACTTATACCGCTTCTCAGGGTCTGCTCCTGATGATCCCTAACATGTATAAGATCGCAGGTGAGCTGCTTCCCTCTGTTATCCACGTTTCCGCTCGTGCAGTAGCATCCCACGCTCTGTCCATTTTCGGCGATCACAGCGACGTTTACGCTTGCCGTCAGACAGGTTACGCTATGCTCTGCTCCACCAACCCTCAGGAGGTTATGGACCTCGGTGCAGTAGCTCATATGGCTACTCTGAAGGGCAGAGTTCCTTTCCTGCACTTCTTCGATGGTTTCAGAACATCACATGAGATCCAGAAGATCGAGGTTTGGGATAACGAGACTCTCTCCAAGATGGTTGACTGGGATTCCATCCAGGCATTCCGTGACAGAGCTCTGAACCCCGAGAACCCTGTTCTCCACGGCACAGCTCAGGACCCTGATATCTTCTTCCAGGCTCGTGAGGCTTGCAACAAGTACTACAATGCTATCCCCGAGGTAGTTACAGAGTACATGAACAAGGTTAACGCTGAGATCGGTACAGATTACAAGCTGTTCAACTACTATGGCGCTCCCGATGCTGAGGAAGTTATCATCGCTATGGGTTCTGCTTGTGACACAATCGAGGAGACAATCGACTTCATGCTGGCTCAGGGCCGCAAGGTTGGTCTCGTAAAGGTTAGACTGTACAGACCCTTCTGCTCTTCCGCATTTGTTGACGCTATCCCCGCAACAGTTAAGAAGATCTCCGTTCTCGACAGAACTAAGGAGCCCGGCTCCCTCGGCGAGCCTCTGTACCTCGACGTTGTTGCTGCTCTCAAGAAGGAGAATAAGTTCCAGGATGTTCCCGTATTCTCCGGTAGATACGGTCTCGGTTCCAAGGACTGCAACCCTGCTCAGATCATCGCAGTTTACAACAACAAGGACAAGGATGTATTCACAATCGGTATCGAGGATGACGTTACAAACCTCTCTCTCGCTATCACTGAGAATCCCAACACAACACCTGAGGGCACAACCTGCTGTAAGTTCTGGGGTCTCGGCTCTGACGGTACTGTTGGTGCTAACAAGAACTCCATCAAGATCATCGGTGACCACACTGACATGTATGCTCAGGCATACTTCGCATATGACTCCAAGAAGTCCGGCGGCGTAACCATCTCTCACCTGAGATTCGGTAAGAGCCCCATCAAGTCCACATACTTTGTAAACAAGGCTAACTTTGTTGCATGTCATAACCCCTCCTATATCGACAAGTACGATATGGTTCAGGATGTTATTCCCGGCGGTACATTCCTGCTGAACTGCCAGTGGACTGTTGATGAGCTGAACGAGAAGCTCCCCGCTCCCGTTAAGGCTTACATCGCTAAGAACAACATCAACTTCTACATCATCAACGCTATCAAGGTAGCTAAGGAGATCGGTCTGGGCAACAAGACAAACACTGTTCTTCAGTCCGCATTCTTCTCTCTTGCTAACATCATCCCTGCTGCAGAGGCAGTAGAGTACATGAAGCAGGCTGCTTACAAGTCCTTCGCTAAGAAGGGTGACGAGATCGTTAACATGAACTACGCTGCTATCGACAGAGGTGCAGGCGAGGTTGTTAAGGTTGACGTCCCCGCTGACTGGGCTAACCCAGAGGGCGAGATGCCCGTTGTTAAGGCTACAGGCGACGACAAGAAGCTCGTAGACTTCGTAAACAACATCCTGCTCCCCGTAAACGCTCAGCGTGGTGATTCTCTGCCCGTATCCACATTCGTTGATATGGCTGACGGTACATTCCCCCAGGGTGCTGCTGCTTATGAGAAGCGTGGTATCGCTGTTGACGTTCCCGAGTGGATCCCCGAGAACTGTATCCAGTGTAACCAGTGCTCCTTCGTATGTCCTCACGCAGTTATCCGTCCTATGATCCTGAACGACGCTGAGGTTGCTGCTGCTCCCGAGGCTACAGTTGTTAAGGATGCAACAGGTCTGCCCGGCCTGAAGTACACAATGGCTATCTCCACACTTGACTGTACAGGTTGTGGCGCTTGTGTACAGGCTTGCCCTGCTAAGACAAAGGCTCTCGCTATGAAGCCCATCGAGGAGATGCTTGACAAGAAGCAGCAGGAAGTATTCGACTATGCTGTTAAGGAAGTTGCTGATAAGCCTGAGGTATTCGCTAAGTTTGCTGATACCACAGTTAAGGGCTCTCAGTTCAAGCAGCCCCTGCTCGAATTCTCCGGCGCTTGCGCAGGCTGTGGTGAGACACCTTATGCTAAGCTGATCACACAGGTTTGCGGCGAGAGAATGTACATTGCTAACGCAACAGGCTGCTCCTCTATCTGGGCAGGCTCTGCTCCCTCCACTCCTTACACAAAGAATAAGGAAGGCAAGGGTCCCGCTTGGGCTAACTCCCTGTTCGAGGACAACGCTGAGTTCGGTCTCGGTATGTTCCTTGCTCAGGATACACTGAGAACACGCGCTATGAAGCAGCTCGAGGCTCTGAAGGAAACTGCAAAGCCTGAGACAGTTGCTCTCATCGACACATATCTCGACACCAAGGATGACGCTAAGGCTAACGCTGCTGCTACAAAGGCACTGGTTGACGCTCTGTCTGCTTGTGACTGCGACGGCGCTAAGGAGATCCTGAAGGCTAAGAACTACCTCTCCAAGAAGAGCCAGTGGATCCTCGGTGGTGACGGTTGGGCTTACGATATCGGTTACGGCGGTCTCGACCATGTAATCGCATCCCACAAGAACGTTAACATCTTCGTATTCGATACTGAGGTTTACTCCAACACAGGCGGTCAGGCTTCCAAGGCTACTAACGTAGGTGCGGTTGCTCAGTTCGCAGCTGGTGGTAAGGATGTTAAGAAGAAGACTCTCGCAGGTATCGCAATGAGCTACGGCTATGTATACGTTGCACAGATCGCTATGGGCGCTGACAAGAACCAGTGTCTGAAGGCTATTGCTGAGGCTGAGGCTTATGATGGTCCTTCCCTGATCATCGCTTACGCTCCTTGTATCAACCACGGTATCAAGGGCGGTCTGACCATTGCTCAGCAGGTTGAGAAGGAAGCAGTAGAGGCTGGTTACTGGCACCTGTTCCGCTTCAACCCCGCACTTCCCGCACAGGGCAAGTCTCCCTTCTCTCTCGACAGCAAGGCTCCCACAGGCGATTACCAGGCATTCATGATGAGAGAGGTTCGTTACAACTCTCTGATGCGTGCTAACCCCGACAGAGCTAAGGCACTGTTCGATCAGGCAGAGCAGAATGCTAAGGATAAGTACAAGCACCTTGTTGAGATGGACAAGATGTACAAGGCTGAGTTCGAGGGCTAATCCCTGAAACCAAACCTTAAATAGCAACGACCCCCGATGGAAACATCGGGGGTTTTTGTGCGCAGGCGAGGCTTACTTTCCTTTTCTCTACTTTACTTTACTTTCTCTTTACTATACTTTACTTTGCGACAAAATGTCGACATCATGCCGTCATAATGTTGACATTAACCGAGATTTTGACGTCAATATGAATTTTACTGCAAATCGGAATATGTAGGTGCAATTTATCAGGTTGTTTGCGGTGTGGCTCTACTGCCATCAAGACGATATGTAGTCGCAAAGAAGGGGTCAAACCTACGGTTTACCCCTGTGACCCCTATCCCTTAGTTACGCACACCGCTGCGCTGTGCGGCGATATTTAATTTGTAGGTTTATCGTGTCTGATGGTAGTATTAAATTAGTCGGCACTTCGTACCTCGCCTTTCTATTGCATGCGTCAAATTGACCTATCTAAGCGCAGGCGCCAGCCGCAGAGCTTGCGATGTTGCCTGTAATAAATCTGTGAAATGCACATTAAAACTATCTTAATTAGTTGTTGTTTATTCGCTGTATTGCAACAGTTGAAATATATCACAAGTTAATTAAAAACCACGTCAAAAGCTATGCGGCTAGCCGTAACGCATAGATAGGTCAATCTGCACCTCGATGTAAAAAGGAGAGTTCCGAAGTGCTGATTAATTAAAAGCAACCATCAGACACGATAAACCTATCCCCTTAATATCGCCGCATAGCGAAGCGTCATGCGGAACACAAGGGATAGGGGTAGTAGGGGTAAACCGTAGGGTTTGACCCCTACCCTTGCGCCTACATCTCGTCTAAACGGCGGTAAAGCCACACCGCAAACAACACGATAAATTGCACCTTCATATTCTGATTTATATAAGAAAGACCGCCCTGTCCATTGACGAGAGCGGTCTTTCTTATATTGCAAACATAACAAACAATATCGGGTATGCCTTTTTGATATCCCTGTTCACCAGCAGATACACACAACCAAACGCCAGTCCCATGAGCATGCTTATCACACCCTGAGCAATGCCATCGTTCATGAAACGGTATGCACCCCATGCAATAGCTATCAGTATGCCACCGTAGGGGATGTTCCTCTGTCTGAAAAGCTGCTCGAATGCGCGCTGACCGAATACCAGTATAAGCGTAACCAAAACCATTTCAAACAGATAGAATATATATTGGAATATGAATTTGATCCATCCGTTTGCGAGAAATTCGTGTATTATCTTCGAGCCATTCCAGCTCATGCAGGAGATTATCAGGCTCCCGACAATGATCTCACCGATAAGCATCCATTGTGTGGCGGTCATTTTGTTTCCGCTTCTGAATATGTCAAAATCACATTCATCCTTGGCGAGGAAAACTAGCGTTACGGATATCGCTCCCCATATCAAGCAGATGACCAGCCTGTACAGAATATGCTGCGGAACTGACCATGCGCTCATCTCTGCGCCGTATATCATCATTTCTGTTATCATGCAGAGGACTCTTTCAAGCCCTATCGCTGCGACCGCAGTTACTGCGAGCAGAGCAGACCATAGCGCTGCCTTATACCTTTTCATGCCGATCACCTACCTTTCATGATCATGCCCCGTACCACCGTTGTTGCAGGCACGGGGCATTATATCGTTAGCCTATGACGGAACTGTGGCTGAACCGCTATAGGAATTGTTTTTACTGCTGTGCTACTGTTACGTTGCCGCTGGTGAGGGAGATGTTCAG
The DNA here is from genome assembly GCA_045612645.1 of Oscillospiraceae bacterium. Taxonomy (GTDB): domain Bacteria; phylum Bacillota; class Clostridia; order Oscillospirales; family Ruminococcaceae; genus CAG-115. Next base: position 6,673 of record JAZKZL010000252.1, on the reverse strand, counting down.
CTTGTGGGCATTTTCACCGCCGAACTTACCTGTTGTACCCTTGCCGAGGTTCATGAACTGACCCTTAGTGGCGCCGAGGTCAGTGCGCAGATTGCCTGAAACGCCATCGAAATTAACTTCGATACCTGCGTTTTCGGGGAGAGTTACATTCACATTACCGCTGATGGCGCTGATACTGAGATCGTTGTTCCACTCTGCATAGTTGATGAAGATATTGCCCGAGGTAACCGCGATCTTGCCGCAGCCTGATGCGCCGTTGAATTCGGTCTTTCCCGAAACGGAATGCAGGCTGAATTCCTGTGCCTTGTAGCCGTTGATGATTGCAGTACCCGAAACGCTGCACACCTTAACATTAGCTGCTGTTTCGGTGGTGGGATTTGTGAGAGTAATACTGCCCGAAGCGGACTGCAGTTTTACGTTATCAAAGAATGCGTTGATATCGATATTGCCCGATGCAGTGTTCAGCTCAAACTCGTTTGCGGTGACTTCTGCAATATCCACACCGCCGCTTGCTGTGTTGATGCGCAGCTTGCCGAGCTTTTTCTGAGGTGCATAAACTGTGATGGTGTAGTCCTCAGAGGGCTTAGGTGCAAAGATAGTGAATGCCATCTTCTCCTTGAAGGTGAGGGTAGTACCTGAAAGCACTGCGCAGAATTCGGGGGTGTCCTTAGGGTTGCTGTATTCTGCGTAGAACTCGTCCTTTTCGTGAGTGCGGACAATGATCTTAGCTCCGATAGAGCCAACCTCTAATGTCTCGATGTCGTTATTGAATCTGTAGATTTGCTTTTCCATGGTGAAAACTCCTTTCAAAATCATGCTAGTTAATAGCAAGTCTGTAAAAATATGGCTTTATTTTGAGCGCACCAGTGGTTGAGGACTGCCGCTGCATTTTTTGTGCAGTCCCTTTCCACTATGCGTTTATAACGAAGTTAATTAGTTCTGAATCAGTGGCATCAGCCGATATCGACCTTCAGATCGCCTATCTCGACCTTTACCTTGTCGTTGTTTACATCCACGCCGATAGGGCCAACATTCACATCAACGTGATCATCGTCAACATCCACATCGATAGGACCGAGGTTGACATCCACGCCATCGTCGCCAACGTGAACGCCGGAAGCGACAGCAGTGGTCACAAGCGGTGTCTCGACAGCGCTTACTACAGAAGTGACGGGAGGAAGTGTGGGGAGATCAGGGAGCATATATTCCACTTCGTTGGTTATATCCACATTGCCCGATCCCATGTTTATGAGAATCGTATGCTCGCCGCCGTTTATTGTGACGCTGTCGCCGTCATCAACATCGGTATCTGTATCATAATAGTCTATCTCGATATCGCCCGAGCCGATGTCTGCAATTACCTCGGCTGAAATGCCCTCGGGGAAATTGAGATCAAGGTTGCCCGAACCCATATCTACCGCGATATTACCATTGAGAGCTTTATAATTCAGCTTGCAGTTGCCGCTTGATACATCAATATCGCCCTTTCCTGTCAGACCATACATATTGATGTTTCCTGAACCCATTTCAATATAATAGTTGTGAGTGTCTGCGTTGTATACCGAGCAGTTTCCCGAGCCGATGTCTACGGTGATCTCCTCGCTGCGGAAGTCATTGGGCTGTGCGTAGATGATGTTGCCCGAACCGCTGTCCATCGCGGATATTTTAGCAGCAACATTCAGGATCTTTGTGTTACCTGAGCCATTGTCTGCGTAGAGCGCGTCATAAGTCTTTTCGGGTACATATACAGTTACATTTCCGCTGTTGAAGGTGAACATTCCCTTGAAAAGATCTGAAAAATCGAATCCGTCATCAAAGCCGTTGGAGCAGACAACGTGCAGTGTATCGTCCTTAACATAAGCAGACACGCTTTCCACTATCGTTTCATCCGCAATGATCGCGGTATAGCTGTCGTCGTTGGGATACACGAACAGATTTCCGAAATCGGATGTCACCTCAATGCGGCTGTAATCCTCGTTAAGAGTTGTGGTGGTGGAGTTGAGTGCAGCCTCAGGCTTGCGTGAGTCGCTCTCAATACCCAGCACTGCAACGGAGATGCCGAAAGCTATGAACGAGAATATGCAAAGGGGGAGAAAAAATCCTACTAAATGTTTCATTACGGCACCTCCTTACAGATCGTAAATTGCCTTTATGTGGCTTACGATGATAAATCTGATAAGTTTTATCAGCCACTTGACCATCTGAACGCCGAACAGTATCATCAGCACGCCGAAGGAGAAGAGACCAACGCCGAGGAAGATTCGGCTGAGAACGTGGAAGGGAAGTACGGCGTTGAATATCATTCCGAATATGCCGCCCACTACCGTGCCGAAGATAGAGCATGTGATACTGACGAGCATAGGAACCAACCAGCTCCACAGGAAGATATCAAGGCATATCTGAACTATCAGCTTTCCAACATTTAAATTAGGAGTGAGACCCTTGAGGTCGCTGAAACGGAAGCTGCTTTCGTTTGTGGTGCTGCCCTTGCAATCCTGAGGAGGTATCTCAGCCTTATGGCTGTCGTCTGCCTTAGGCTGTTCGGGAGCGGGCTGAGATCTCTGCTCTTCCTGAGCAGGCTGTTCCTCTGCGGTATGTTCGGGGGTGAAGCTTCTTGTGCTTGTTGTGCTTTCATCGGGAGAAGGCTCCTGAGCTATATGCTCGGGTGTGAATTCGCGGATGGATCCAACAGGCTGTGATACGGGGAGCTGTTCCTCTGCGATATGCTCGGGAGTGATCTCGCGGATGGATTCCATCGGCATCGGCTCGGATGCGGAATACTCTCTGCCCGGTTTTACGAGGCTGACATGAGGTCTTGCGTCCTCAATGGCATTTGCAAGCATGCTGTTTATCGCAGTGCTTTCGATATCCACATAGCTGCGAGCGATCTCCTTGACATCACCGAGCTTTTCGCAGGTCTGTTCTTCGGTGAGTCCCTGCTCCGCACTCGCTCTGAAATGCTCCTCAAAATCCAGGATAATATCATCGTTGTTGTCAACGCCTATCCTGTGCAGCTCGTGATGGAGCTGATATAAAAAGTCATCCTTATTCTTCGCTGTCATCTAAATTGTCTCCTTTCAGAAGATCGTTCACGCTCTTTACAAACTCAAACCATTCTTTTGTTAATCTTTCAAGCTCTTGCTTTCCTGTATCGGTTATCTTGTAGTATTTTCTCGGTGGGCCTTCAGTGGATTCCACTATATATGAATCAATTGTATCGGATTCCTTCAGGCGCTTCATCAGCGGATAGATCGTACCTTCCGTGACGTGCATACATTCCGAGATCTTATTTACCAGCTCATAGCCGTAACAGTCGCTGCTGTTCAGTATCGACAGCACGCAAAGCTCAAGAGTGCCTCGCTTCAACTGTGAATTCATGCATCCTCCATATCTCTGTTTCCGTAACAAGGTATTTTGTATTACAAGGTAGTGGGTTTTTAAAAAACGGAACCTGAGTTCCGATGTGATATGTTTTCCCTGTGCTCTTATTGTACCACAAGCTATTTTGTTTTGCAAGGTACTGTGTGAACAAAAGTGGCGGAGATTTTTAATGTATTCTTGTGCAGTATGCACAAGAATGGTGGATGCAGCACAAAATGACCGTTCTGAGGATGTGGTTTTTTCGGCTGAAACCCTTGTACAAATCCTGTTTTTGTGATACAATAATAATATATTTATACTGGGTAGGTGTACCCGAAATCAGGTTTTGTTAAATTATCATCCATAAGGAGTATCATATTGAAAAAATGGATAACTGCCGCTCCCGTCGATAATGCGGAGATGCGGCGTGAATTCGGAGATTTCCTCGGCAGGCTGATGGCGGGCAGGGGCATACGCAGTTTGGAGCAGGCGCAGGATTTCTTTGCGTGCAGCTCTCTCGGTGATCCGTTCCTGCTGCGCGATATGGACAGAGCGGTGGAGATCATCCGTGAGGCACTGGACGAGGGAAAGAAGATCACCGTATTCGGCGATTACGATTGTGACGGCGTAACTGCTACAGTCATGCTGTACGGCTATCTTGAAGCTATGGGCGCTGAGGTGGATTATTATATCCCCGATCGATCTGAGGGCTATGGCATGAATATCGAAGCGCTGAAACGCATCATTGCAGAGGGTACGGAGCTTGTCATCACCGTGGATAATGGCATTTCTGCGGCAGAGGAAGCGCAGTTCCTGCAGGATAACGGCGTGGAGCTTGTCATTACGGATCATCATCAGCCGCCGCAGGATATACCCGTATGCGGAGCGTGCGTGGATCCGCACCGTGAGGACGATCTTTCTCCTTACAAGCAGCTGTGCGGTGCAGGCGTTGTGCTGAAGCTGCTGTGCGCTCTCGAAGAGGATGAGGAATTCGTCATGGAGCAGTACGCCGAGCTTGCCGCTATCGGCACGATCGGCGATGTTATGCCGCTTACAGGTGAGAATCGTTACATAGTAAGGCGTGGAATAGAGAATATTCAGAGCTGTCAGAATATCGGCATAGAGAGGCTGCTGAGAGCAGCGGGAGTTGCCCCCGAAAAGGTGAATTCCAATGCTATAGCATATTCTATATGTCCCCGCATCAATGCGGCAGGACGTATGTCGGGTGCGGACAGAGCGGCAAGGTTGCTGATGGCTGATTCGCCCGATACCGCCGCACTTCTTGCAGAGGAGCTTGAACAGCTCAACGCAAAGCGCAGAAGTGCAGAGACAGCGGTGCTTGACGAGGTTACTACAAAGCTGGAAAATGATCCTAAGCTGCTTTCTGAAAGGGTGCTGGTAGTTTCGGGCGAGGGATGGCACCACGGCATAATCGGAATAGTCGGCGCAAAGCTGCTGGAGAGATACGGCAAGCCCGTATTTATCATCGGCATAGAAAACGGCGAGGGCAGAGGCTCTGCGAGGGGAATCGATGGCTTTTCGATCTACAAAACTCTTGAGGCTTGCTCAGATCTGCTTACAAAATTCGGCGGACATCCCAAGGCGGGCGGATTTTCACTTCCTTCCGATAAAATAGAGGAATTCCGCAGCAGGGTGAGCAGCTACTGCCATGATAATTATTCTAAAATGCCTGTGTATGTGGCTAGTGCTGATATGGAGGTCACCTGCCGTGAGCTTACGGCAGAAAACGTGGAGCTGCTTTCAAGGCTGGAGCCGTTCGGAGAGGGAAACAGGCAGCCTGTTTTCCTGCTGAAGAATTGCACCATACGTTCCAAACGTGCGCTGAAGGACGGAAAGTATATCAGCTTTGAGGCGTCCTCCGGAGGTGCAGTGCTGAAATTCCTCAGCTTCCGCATACCGTATGCGGAGTTTTATGCCGAGGTGGGCAGCAGTGTGGATATCATGGCTGTTGCGGAGATAAATGAATTCAACGGCAGCAAGTCCGTTAATCTGAAGGTGCAGGAGATACGTCCCTCGGATTTCAACGAGGATCGTTTCTTTGCTGCAAAGAGGGTATATGAGGAGCTTATCCGCGGTGAGGGCTGCGATGGCAGGCTTGCACCGAGAGTTATCCCTGACAGAGAGGCGCTGAAGGGAATATACGATATCGCCCGCAAGGATGGCGCAAGGATGTCTGCGGAGGATATGTGCGTTTATGGCTCAGGCGTTAATTACTGTATGCTGAGGATAGGTCTTGACGCATTTGCCGAGGCGGGAATGATAAAGCTTGCGGCAGATGCGCAGAGATGCAGTATTCTTCCCGTAAAGGAAAAGCGGGATCTTTTTGCACAGGGCTTGCTGGCAAAGCTGAAAACCGAGCTTATTTGATAAAGGAAAGGGGCGTTCACAGTGGGCTGTACCACCATTGAACAGCTTGCGGAGCGTATTGACTCGATCGAGAAACAGTACGATCTGGATAAGATAATGCAGGCGTATGAGCTTGCTAATGAAGCACACAAGGGACAGATGCGTTCATCGGGAGATCCGTATATCTCTCACCCGATATCAGTTGCGTCTATTCTGCTGGATTATTGCATGGATACGGATACCATCTGTGCAGCACTGCTGCACGATGTGGTGGAGGACACCGATATCACTCTTGATGAGCTGAGAAAGAAGTTCGGCGAGGATGTGGCGCTGCTTGTGGATGGCGTTACCAAGATCGGACAGGTGCCGCTTAATTCCAAGGAGGAGCAGCAGGCAGAGAATATCCGTAAGATCCTGATGGCGATGTCAAAGGATATACGAGTTATCATCATCAAGCTTGCAGACAGGCTGCACAATATGCGCACTCTGGATGCAAGACCTCCTCACAAGCAGTTAAAGACCTCTCTTGAGACCATGAACTTCTATGCGCCTATAGCTCACCGACTCGGTATGAGCGATGTTAAGGAGGAGATGGAGGATATTGCTATCCACTATCTTGATCCCTATGGCTGCTCCGAGGTGGAGAGACAGATAGAGCTGCACAAGGGCGAGCGCGATAAGTTCATAGACAGCATCAAGAGCCGTATCAGCGAGCGTATTACGGACATAAAGCCCGAGCCTATAATCGAGGGCCGCGTTAAGTCTATCTACAGCATCTATAAGAAGGTGTATGTCAAGAACAAGCGTTTTGATGAGATATATGATATCTATGCGGTGAGAGTCATCGTGCAGTCCGTTGTTGAGTGCTATAATGTACTGGGCGTCATCCATGATATGTTCAGACCCATTCCTTACCGCTTTAAGGACTATATCGCAACCCCCAAGC
>JAZKZL010000251.1:0-3685 GCA_045612645.1 Oscillospiraceae bacterium | reverse complement strand
GAAAAGGCTCTTCAGCTCAAGCTCTTTATCCACGAACAGCGCATAAAGCACGGGCATTCCCGCAAAAAGCGTTACCTTTACGGCGGATTTCACGATGTACGGCGGCTGGATGATAAGGTCGATTATAGTAATCGCAATAACTCCGATAATGACTATCGCCGCCATCAGCGCTATATTAAGCTTTCTGTTCTGCATTTTTTCTTCGCCCATAACAGATCCTTTCACCGAAAACAAAAGACGGACAGCAAGGCGCCGTCCGTCCGTTTGAGTTGAATTACGGAATTAATCTTCGTCGTCCTCGTCAACAGGCTCACACTTGATAAGCTGACCGCAGTTGGGGCAATTCAAGGAACTAACCGCCTGCTCGTAATCAACGCAGATAGTGTTACCGCAAGAGGAACATGTGATCTCGTACATCTCGTCAAGCTCATCCTCGAACTCGTCATCGTACTCATCGTCATCATCGTCGATGTCATAAACGATATCCTCGAGGTCAGCAACGCTTTCCTCCATGTCAGTCATAACGTCTGCGATATCGTTCAGCTCATCGTCAACCTCTGCGAGGTTTTCTGCAATGTCGGAAAGAACATCAAGCATAGCAGCAATGATCTTGCCTTCCTTTGTGGACTCGTCAAGAGCAAGACCGTCTGCAAGACCCTTGATATAGGAAACCTTTTCGCCGATAGTCATAATATATCGTTCCTTTCCATGAAAACTATAATTTAAAAACAGAATCAAGAAGCTGTATTCGCTGAGAACGTAACGGATTTGGGCGGATAAAAAGCTGTACACAAGGCGAAGAGCCGCAGGCGGGCTTTGTGCCCGTCAAGGATTTTCAACGCAGTGTACAGGTTTTAAGACCCCAAAGGCGTTATGGTCGAAGTGAAGACAGATTCTTACTTAACTCTTTCCATGTACTCGCCTGTTCTGGTATCGATACGGATGATCTCGCCGTTGTCGATGAACAGAGGAACACGGATCTCAGCGCCTGTCTCCAGTGTAGCGGGCTTTGTAGCGTTTGTAGCTGTGTTGCCTGCGAAACCGGGATCTGTCTGAGTGATCTGCAGCTCAACGAAGTTCGGAGGCTCTACGCCGAATACATTGCCCTTGTAGGACAGTACCTTACATACCATGTTCTCCTTAACGAACTTGAAAGCGTCGCCCAGATCGGACTTGTTTACGGGAACCTGCTCGTAAGTCTCGGGATCCATAAAGTAGTAAAGATCGCCGTCGGAATATGTGTACTCCATATCCTTTCTCTCAACATAAGCTGTGGGGAACTTTGCGGAAGGGTTGTATGTCTTTTCTACAACGGAGCCTGTAATAACGTTTCTTACCTTTGTTCTAACGAACGCTGCACCCTTACCGGGCTTAACGTGCTGGAACTCGATGATCTGCATTACATTGCCCTCTTCTTCAAAGGTCATGCCGTTTCTGAAATCTCCTGCTGTTACCATAGTAGGAACCTCCAAATAATTTTAATATTCTTTAATACGAATTGCGACACAAGACCGCTATTCTATACATCCTTTATATTTTACCCTATATTGCGGAATTTTTCAAGTCCTTTTTATAAAAAAATCGAAAATTTCTGCATATTTTATATTCTTATGAGCTTTTTAGTGGTCATAGTGAGGTTTTCGCAGCCGTTTTCCGTCACCAGCACCATATCCTCTATGCGCACGCCGTACCTGCCCGAGATATATGCACCGGGCTCGATAGTGACTATCATACCCTCGTGCAGCATAGAGCTGCTCTTCTGCGAAAGAGTGGGAGCCTCATGTATCTCCAGACCCACACCATGTCCGAGTCCATGTCCGAAATACTTATCGTAGCCGCCCCAGCCCTGAAGTGTGCTCCTCGCCACGCTGTCCACCACCTTGCCGCTGATATCTGCACGAACAGCTTTCATGGCGTCAAGATTTGCATAGAACACCGCATTGTAAAGCTCCTCCATCTCGGGAGTAGGCTCGCCGATGACGAGAGTCCTCGTCATATCCGAGTGATATCCGTCCACCACTGCGCCGAAATCAAGCGTGAGGAAATCGCCCTCCTGCAGCGGCTTGTCTGTGGGCACTGCATGGGGAGATGCGGAATTCACGCCCGAGGCTGCGATAGTCTCAAAGGAAAGATCATCCGCACCGCAGTCCATCATGTAATAATTCAGCAGCGCTGCCACCTGTTTTTCCGTCATACCCTTGCGCATACGCTCAAGCAGGCGCTCAAAAGCCGCCTCCGCAATGCGCTGAGCCTTTATGATAAGCTCCACCTCGTCGCTGCTCTTGATGACGCGCATTCCGCTTATCTTTTCGGAGAGCCACGACGAGCTGTCGATCTCGGCATAGAACAGCTTTTCCTTGTATTCCTCGAACTCCTTTATGGTCATATAGGCGCTCTCTACGGAAAGCTTACGGATGTTGTGCTTTATCATAAGATCCATCAGCTGTGAGCGCATATCCTCCATGAGCAGCACGGTGCAGTCTTTTACCCGCTCACACGCCTTGTCATAATAGCGGGAATCGATTATAAGATAAGACTGCTCCTTTGTCGCGAGAATTACGCCTGCGGAGCTTTTAAATCCGCAAAAATAGCGGCGGCTGACATCTGATGTTATGAGCGCGCCGTGGTTTTCGTCCGAAAGCAGCTGCGAGAGCTTTTCTATGTTATTCATCTTTGCCACCCAGCTTGTTGTTCAGCGCATACAGACCGAGGATATAGCTGTACTTGCCGAAGCCTGCGATGCTGCCGCAGCACACGGGAGCGATAACGGAATTCTTGCGGAATTCATCCCTGCTGTTTACGTTGGAGAGATGCACCTCCACAACGGGTATCTTTATCGCAGAGATAGCGTCACGGATGGCGTAGCTGTAGTGTGTGTACGCTCCTGCGTTGAGAATAACGCCATCGCAATCAAGACGGGATTCGTGCAGGCGGTCGATAAGCCCTCCCTCGGAGTTGCTCTGGAAAAAGGTCACATCATAACCCAGCTCCCTTGCCACTTCGTAGATCTCGTCGTTGATGGATTTCAGCGTATCGCAGCCGTAGATACCCGGCTCACGCTCGCCGAGAAGATTGAGATTCGGTCCGTTCATTACAAGAATTTTCATATATTACCTCCACACCTTAAAGGGATTCATAATATCTCTTCATTTCAGCGGCGTCCTCCGCCTGAGTGCCGTCAGATTCGCAGATGACAGAAGGCGTGAGCTGTCTCTTATGCAGCTCCTCCATAAGCGGTCTGAAATCAGGACCCCACTGTGTATCCGCAAAGGTTACATGGCGCTTTTCGCCGCCTGTGGTGTACTCTATGCGGCTGAAATGTATGTGCATATTTGAAAGACGCTCATGTCCCAGCTTATGCTCGATATAATCAAGTATCCGTGCATAATCCTCACGGCTCTGAATGCCGCCGAGAGTCCTCGCATTGAGATGTCCGAAATCCACGCAGGGCAGGAATCGCTCGTCCACGCCGCAAAGCTCCACGACCTCTTCAAGAGTACCCAGCTGATTTATCTTGCCCATCGTCTCGGGGCAGATGATAATATCGGAAAGACCTGCTTCGTCAAGGGCAGCCTGCGCTCTTTTCAGCGTATCGAAAGCGAGAGCGGTAGCCTCCTCCCTGCTCATTTTGGAGCAGGAGCCTGAATGCACCACGATCTTTCTTGCGCCCACTGTTCGTGCCGCC
>JAZKZL010000250.1:0-6107 GCA_045612645.1 Oscillospiraceae bacterium | reverse complement strand
ATGCTCAAATACTTTCTTAGGTACACGAGCTTCTGTCAGAGCTGCCCATACGATAGCATGCCAATACTTTGCGTCTTCAGCTCTCTCTGAGTGATGCTTACCTGACCAATACGCATTGAGGCTGAACCGGTGATTCCACTGCTTCTTCCCGGCAGCGGTCTTCGGATAATATATCCTGATGCGCTCTTCACGAAGAGCTGGTTTCTTAGCTGTCATACCTCATCTCCATCTCTGCTTCGATCTCGCCACCGCAGGCAGCATAACCGGCTAAATCCACCCAGTTATCTTCCTTTGCGTGACCGGAAGCAATACGAGCAATTTTCAACAGTGCCAGCATAGCGGCTACGTCCTTGGCATTGACGTGGTGTCCCATGTATGCGGTCCAGAACTCTGCTATGGTTTCGAAGTTCTTCTCCGGCTTACCATAGTTCTGCTCTCGCTCCCCACATACGCAGGTCTTCGCTGCTTCTAAAATCTCTGCTCTTTTCATGGTTTCATCCTTTCTAATCCTGATATTTTTCCATCAGCATGCGGTACACTTCGCATTTCTTATACTGATCGCAGCAGAAGATCTCCATCTGCTGACGGAATTGCTTATCGTATCGATAGCTCAGGCTCACATTGCTATCTTCCACGATCCCTTCACACACGATGCGTCGCCTGCCGTCATCGCGCTTGTAGAATGGGCAAAGCACAAATATCTGGATGTATGAACCTGTGCCGCCTACTCGACCCTCTTTATGCACCTTGCCCACCTCCTCTACATCAAACTTCCGGTACCTTAAAACACTGACAGTACCCACAATCAAAACGCACCCGGTACCATAGTCCTAAGGGATTTACTTCTACGACGGTGCCTTTCAGACGAATTCCTCTCCTGTGCCTATCGTCTCTAAGCTCCATCGGAGTTCGTATCACTCGTATTCCTACTTTCGGAAGGAGAGCTCTTCCCCCTTCCTTCGAGTATAGACGATAGCCCCGCTCCTTGATTTTATTCCGAAGGGCTTCTGCTCTTTTCTGCTTTGCCAGAATAATCACACCCTTTCATCAGATCTTCCGGTCTTTTATAGCCATGTCCTTAATGGCATCATAATGTGTCTTACGCTTATAATGGTGTCCCTGCAGCTCCTTGGCAGCTATCACAGATACATAATGGTTGAACTCTTCCACAGAGAGAAGGTCCAGCAGGCTATCTATCTGCTCATCGCTCAGGAGGACCACGCCTTTACCGAGAGATCCACCGAGGAACCGTCTTTTTGTACGTTCACGTTCAGCGGGATCAGCCTCATTTTCTTCCAAATCAGAGTCAGAAAATGCCGATTGATTGAATGAATGATATTCTTTTTCTTTATCTCTTTCTTTCTCTTCTTCTTTCTCTGCCGAGCTAACATTAGCTTTACTGTTAGTTTTACAGTTAGCTTCACCGGATGTAATAGCCTTCTGCTTAGCTCTATACTCGGCCATGTAGTTACGCATGTATTCCTTCTTGGCTTCCAACTGGTCTAAGTTCTGATGCTTTCCCCAGTTCGGTATGGTGATTACGCCGTCAACGATCTCGACCATACCAAACTGTTCAAAAGTCTGCAGCGCCATAGTTACGGTAGATTCCTTCATGCGGAATATGGTAGCAAGCATTTTATCTGTGTAGGCGATACGTCCAATCATGAATACGCCGCTGTTATTTTGCTTTCCAGCAAGGCACAGGAGCTTAAACCAGCAGGTAATAATTGCATAAGAATCGGGTAAGCTCTCGATCAAGAGGATCTTCTCGTCATCAAAAATATCCGTCGTGATCTTTATCCACTTCACGTCGTTTGCCATCCGATCACCTCTCTCCATTTTTGTATTCTTCAAAGGTATTGCACTTCCGGAACACGAACTTATTATTCACCCACCGCTGCAGACGTTTGATCTCCTTCGGCGCATTCGGCTTATCGTAAATCATCACATACGGATCGAATCCCATGTCCCTGAGCTTATAGACGCGGTACAGGTTTTCTTCCATCGTGGTATCGAAGTTGGTAAGCACATACACAGAGCCCCATTTACCGTGTGGCTTCCTCGTGGCAAGGCTCTTGTACAGGTTTAAGCCATCGAGAATGTGCTTCTCGTTCTTCATGAGGTCCCATGCGAAGTGAATCTCCTTCAGACGGAGCTTATTGATCGCGAGGATGTTTTCCTCTGTGAGGAATCGCGCATCCAGACCTTGGTTGAAGTTGATCTTCGCCTTTGCTTCCTGAAGCTGCCGCAGCAGGTCCATGTGATCCCGGCTTGCGAGCAGGTTTGGGTCCATCAATTCAATGTTCTTCTGACCGTGCCACCATTCTGAGAGGTCAGCGACCTTGTATGACTTCCTGCCTTCTTTGGCACACACAATGCAAAACGGGCAGTTATTCGGGCAGCCTCTGGTCAGAAAACCGTAAGCCGTATCTTTGGTCAGTTCGGGATAAAGGCTGTAGTCCGGGCAGCAGTGCTCGATCTCGTCCGGCAGCTTATTGTCCAGCCCGTAACCGGTGCCGCCTTTGATAACCTCATCAGCGTTCACCGGCTCCGGCATATCTGGTGTGTATGTCTCGTCGAAGATTTTGCTCATGTACACTCTGTCGTAGTGATTCCAGCCCCACCACCATTCGACAGTGTCTCCTTGCATTTTATGCCACGCGGAGATCTTCATGAGAGCTAAGTTCGGGTAGTTGTGTCCGTCTACATCAATTAGTCCGATTCTCATGGGATCACCTTACATGAACGGAAGGTCATCGTCGCTCAGGCTGATCGGCTCATAATCATCGGAACCGAATACAGGATTACTGTCATCCACTTCGATGAACGGAGCTGCAGAGGTGTACGATGCCGGTGCATATGTAGGTGCAGGCTTACTGCTGCCGTCGTTGTCTCTCTTGGAATCAGCGAAGCTTACGTCAGTTGCGTGAATCTCTACAGCCTTGCGCTTATTGCCGTCCTTATCCGTGAAATTGCGGGTCTGAATGGAGCCCTTAACAGCCATCATCTGACCTTTGCGGAAGTTCCTGCAGATAAACTCTGCGGTACCGCGCCATGCTACGATATCGAGGAAGTCTGCCTGACGTTCTGTACCGGATTTCACATAGGAGCGATCTACAGCCAGTGTTACGGTCGTTACCGGCACGTCACCGGGAGTGTGACGGAGCTCAGGCTCCGCCACTAATCTACCCATTACTACAGCTACATTAAGCATTCTCTTTCACCTCGCCTGTCTCAAGGTCTACATCCACATACTCTGCCTCGAACACGGTGGTATCCGGCTCAGAATACATATCCTCAGAGATTGTGGTTTTTACTGTCTCATCCTGAGCAACACCGCGCACGAAGTCAGACTTGAGCGGCGCATACTTCAGCACCTTCTTGAGTACGGTCTTCTTTGCCATCTCGTCGAAGTTGGTCTGCCACGGACCGTTGCCATAGCTCTTGGAGTATCTCTTCGCATGGTCCTGAATGTCTTCCATGCTCATAACCTCAAAGCCATAGCCGCCGTCCTTGGTCTTGAACATAGCGTAGTAGGCAATAGCCTTGCCTCTGTTCTTGGTAGCAGGCTTGTGCTTGAGCTGCGGGTCCATGCCCAGTTCATAGGAGAACTCGTCGTTCTCGCATACTACATGCGCCTGAATGATGATGACCTCACCGGAACGGTATGCAAGGTCGATGAGACCTTTATAGCCAAGCTGGAACTGGCACTCCATAACACCGTGATTGCGGAACGGAAGGAGATAAGCCTGTCCGAGCGCTGTATTCGGTTCTACGCCAAGCTGTGCAGCGGTCATCATCGCACCGAGGAAACTCTTCGGGGTGCATTCTGCAAGCTTCGGGTTAACGGAGATCGCAGAGAGAGTCATGCGGGTGAAGCGCTCCGGAGTGATTACTGTGGGCAGCGCCTTTGCGATCTCTCCCTCCATGTTCTTTATGTACTGCTGCATGGTCTTCTTCTCGCCGGTAGCCTGCATTGCGTTCTGCTGGGTAGTCTTCTGAATGATGTTGTTAGTAGCCATTGTTATTTCCTCCTGAATTATTTCTTTCTTGTTGTTACCTTAAAGGGTCTGCTGGTGGATGTGTTGAAGTAGATCTCCGGGATAGCGCCGTTGTCCTTCTCGAAAGCAGCGCGGTCGAATATCTGCCGGGTCTGTGTCTTGAAGCTTACGCTGGTCTTATCGAAGGTGCCCCTCTCAGCTTCGCCCATGTACTGCATGATGTGTGCCTGATGCTCTGCAAGCTCGTTCTCCAAGCCCTTAATCTTCTCTTTCAGAGATGTGTACATAGACAGATGCATACTCACGCCGGTAAGGTCTACAGCCTGTCCGGGGGCGCTGTCTGCAAAGATAGTCTTCAGAGCGCCCTGCGTAGCCTCTGTGCCGTCTAAGGGCGGGGCTATGTTGTTTGTCACGTTGTGCCAAAACTCGCGCTCAGCGTTTGCCAGAGCCTCAATTTCGCCCTCGTCGCGGGTGATCTCAAACTCATAGAAGCCTTTGCCGAGGACAAGCACACCCAAGTACCATTTCTCAGAGCCTGTCACCATCATGTAGTGAACCATCTGCGTATACCAGCGGTCCGGGTACTGACCGTCTCTGCACTGCTGCAGGATATCCCAAGAGCTTGTGGTCTTGCATTCGAGACCTGCGTTCTCACCGACCACAGCGCGATCAATGTTGGCATGTGCGAAGGGATACTGGTCGTTATAGATGATGTGGTTATCCTTGCGGACCTTTCTGCCGGTGGCTTCCATCCAGCGCTTTGCGACGTAGTCTTCGAGATCGTTGCCCAGCCGGACGGCTTCCTTGTCGCTGATGTCTTCCGGGATGATCTTGCCGGTCTTCTCGCACCACAGCGAGTAGGGGCTATTGTAGCTGTCTAAGCCCAGCAGGGCAGCGGTGTCAGAGCCGCCGATACTCGCTCGTCTGCGCTGCAGCCATTCCTCATGGCTCATGTTTGTGGTTGATACCTTGGTTACCATTTCTTATTACCTCTCCTTTTGAATTGCCTATACTGCCGATCTACGGTCTCACTGATGATTTCCGCATTGGCATGCTTCTCTTTCCATATCCTGATGCGGTTTGCGGTTTCTTTAGCGTTCCACTCTTTATACGCCCTGCAGAGCAGGTGGCATATACTGCTATGTACGGGGCACTCTCCACAGGGGTTTTTGCTCATCGTCTCTCTCCAATCTGTACATGATAACCGGAGCGTCCGGGCCGAAGTATGGCAGTGCGCGAATCGTGTTATACTCTATCCACTCAATGGCCTCGTCTTGGGTCACGCCCTCTTTATCCACAAGACATTCCACCATCATATCGAAGTCATACACGGCCCGGTTATCATCGGTCACGCCGATCAGAGCATCGTCATACCCGTAGTTCTCTAAGATCACTACGTCTTCATAACCGGCAGCTATCAGCCGCTCCGATGCTTTCATTCGCTCTCCTTCAACCGACTCACCCAGCGCTTCTGCTTTGCTGAGATAATCTTGTTATACACGGGCCAATACTTCTCCATGTCGAGCACTCCGATGAGGAGCTGCACATCGGCGATCTCTTCCTTCAGGTGGTCCAGAGCTTCGCTTTCCTTGACCGGCGTAGGGTTTGTGCCATCGCATGCCCGACGGTACTTCAATGCCGCCTGAGCCAGCTCTGCAGCCTCTTCTGCCAACTGTGCCAGCAACTCTGTCTTCGAGAGCTTACCGCGTATTACTGTGAACTCGTTCATCATTCCACCTCAATCTGCTCAATGTCGATAACTTCCTTCGGCGGGTCCGGCAGCGGCATCCAGTGGGTTATCGGAGCGAATCCGTGACTTTCTTCGCTACACCACAAAAAAGACTCTCCTGTGCAAAAAACCTCACCCATTCCTTGGATTCCTGCCCACCCTATAACGGTTTCGTATTGCTCTGGCATCTCCTCACTAACCGGAATCCACTTCGGTCTCCACTCAGGACACTCTGCGGTCCTGCCTGCATGCCCCATGATGCAGATATCAAAGCCGCCGCAGGTTTTGGAAACTTTATTCATTGCTGTTCCTCCTGTTTATCCTCTCACACGTTTCTTTTGAGATATACACAATCCCGCAATCGAGGCACACACAAA